>JAZRAW010000169.1:0-11420 GCA_045634765.1 Alistipes sp. | reverse complement strand
ATCATCATTGCGTCGGCCTCACCAGCCGAAATGTCGTTGACGATAAATGCACCATAGCCCTCATAGGCACGGCGGACAATCTCGGCACGGAAGGTGTCGATGGAGACTACGACCTCAACCTCGGCATCGCGCACAGCCCTTAGACCCATATCCACACGTCGCCACTCCTCCTCTAACGGCACCTCCTCGGCACCTGGGCGCGAAGAGTAACCTCCGAGGTCTACAATCGTAGCACCCTCCCTCACGGCACGCTCGACACTCTCCATCACCTCTGCACACGAAGCATGGCGACTCGAAGCATAGAACGAGTCGGGCGTGAGGTTTATGATAGCCATAACATGGCTACTCGATAGAGATATTGTCGTGGGGTTTAGAATCATAGCATAGGCGGCGGTGTAGCTGCTCTACATCCTCTTCCAACTCTTCAAGGTCGATATTCACGATAGCATACTTCGCCCTGTCGGTGCGCTCCTCGTCGCTCATCTGGTTACGCATGCGCTCCTCAATCTGCTCGCGCGAAGCACCATCACGCTGCATAGCACGCTCCAAGCGCAACTCCTGGGGTGCCATAACAGCGACAACGACATCAACATAACCCTCCAAGCCAGCCTCCAAGAGTATAGCCGACTCCAAAACAACGTAGTTACCCTCCTGTGCCTCTGCCCAAGTAGCAAAGTCGCGCATGACAGCAGGGTGGACAATGGCATTGAGCCTTGCGAGCTCCGCCTCGTTGCTAAAGACTCGTTCGGCAAGCCATGGGCGGTTTAGTCCCTCGACGGTATAACACTCTGCGCCAAACTCCGCAATCAGAGCCTGTCGTAGCGCCTCATCACCCGCCATGAGTGCCTTGGCACGGCTATCTGAATCGTATACTGCGATACCCCTATCGCGCATTAGTTCGGCAACAGTGCTCTTGCCCGAGCCTATGCCACCTGTGAGACCAACCTTGTACATATTATTCCGTAGGTGTTGAAGTGTGTACCTTATCGATTATGTCGTTCACCACAGTCGCTTGTGGTGTCGAGTCTCCCGCATCCGCAGCGCGCTTATTTTGTATTACTGGCACAGAGCCTACCGAGACAACCTCGATGTTATCCATGCGCTGCGCAAGGGCGAGTTTTAGTGACTCTGCGGTGACGTGCACAATATTATTGCCCTCGTTGTCCACCATGGGGGCATCTTGTGTTAGGTCAGAGATTGGGATGACAAACCTACTACGCCTTGATGAGAGGGTGTAGTATATGAGGTCGGTGCCCTTACCGCGTATTGTGCAGTCTACGTCGTACTCCACATTGTCGATGACCACAGTGACCTGATGGTCTGTGGTGTAGGTGTCACCGAGCTTTGTTATGTACCACAACACGAATGCTGCGACAAGCATTGCAACATATACGGGGGATATCCACCTGCGCACCGAATTGAATAGTCTCTTTATTTTCTCCATTTATGTAATCGTATTTAATAGATGCAAAGATAATAAAAAAAGTGGAAACACACAGCGTTTGGTCTCAACTTTTGGTATTCGACGCTGTGTGTACCACTTTATCATCTATTTTCATCGTTCGCAAGCACCAACACACAATGCTTGGTCAGGAGCAGTTGGGGTGTTTATTCATTAGCGAACAAGAGAGAGCATTCATGCGGACTGGGCTCTAATATGTTCTAATGAGTTCTGATGGGGAGGGGCCTCAAGGATGGTGCATAACCAACCCATATCACCCCACGCGCCCCATTAGAATCCACAAGAACCCACGATGCTAAATATCACTAAAGTCGCAACCCACCATTCTATTTTTGTAAGTACTCCAATTATACGTTCCCTTATAATTAGACAATGAATCATAGGGCACATAAATCGTTAGCGGGTCTGCATTATAGAACATATTATCACCTGCCCCAGGAGGTATTGTAGGCTTACAGTAAACCTTTTCCAATTTATAGCAATATTGGAATGCCATACTACCTATAGATGTTACAGTTGAAGGTATAACCACACTCTCCAATGAGCCACAACCATTAAAGGCATTAGCATAAATTTCCTGTACACCTTCCGAAATCGTTAGATTCTTGAGACTTGAACACGAAGAGAATGCTGCCCACCCTACGCTCTTAACATTTCCTGGAATTACCAAATTATCGAGTTTTTCACAACCCTTAAATGCTTCCCACTCAATAGATTCCACACTGCTGGGTATAGTTACACTCTCGAGACATGTGCAAGCTCTGAACACATATGTATCAATCTTTGTCACACCATCTGGTATTACTACGCTTGTAATGTCCGTCTGCTCAAAAGCATACTGTCCAATTGTGCGTACGCCATCAGGAATATTGATGCTTGATGCTGAGCAATATGAGAAAGCATATCCCTCAATTTCAACAACGCTATCGGGGATTGTTATGCTTGAAATAAAGCTCATTTTAGCAAACGCGCTTCCAGGAATTTTTGTTACTGGTCCGCTAAAGGTAATCACACCCTCGCCTGTCTCAGCATTGTAATCATGCGCCACAACACTTAATTCACCAAACTTAGCATCTACCTCATATTTGAACATAGAAGCCGATGCTGTGTAGTGAATCTCATTGTAAGGAATAACCTTCTGAGCATCGTACTCAACAACAGCCATAGGCTGGATATGGTTGCGCTGGATGGTCAATGGTGTAGTGCGCGAAAGAATCATAGGAGCATAGTTATCACACTCCACCTCAACTGTTAGACCCTTGGCAAATGTCTGAGGTGGAAGTGCTATATAAAAGTTAGTAGCATCCTCACCCAAGATAACACCATCGCCACAGTCAAGAATAACGCTCTCATCATATGCGCTACTATCGGCAGTAAGAGTGAGTGTAGCACTCTCAGTGTCAACATGGACAAGACCCGCTACCTGCTCACCATCGTTACCACGAACTGTGATACGCTTTACGACCTCACCATCACCCGTAAGCTGAATCTTAAGCCAACCACATACGCTCTTAAGAGTAAAATAGTCGACATCGCTCTGTGCAACCATAAGGTTCTCACCTACACCATAGCTACCCTCATGGTAGTGCTGTGTAACGGGAAGCGTAGCCTCTAACGTGTAGTCCTCACTATTTAGCCTATACTCCTCACTATAGGGATAGACAACAATAGCTTTGTTGTGGCTCACGGTAGCATTATTGGGGTCGTACACCTGCTTTAAGTAGCCAGAACGCTCACCCGTAGCACCCTGATACTGCCACCTCTGATTAGCATCCGAGTGGTAGTAGACCGAAACAAGGTCTCCCTCGGTCCATACGGTCTGCTGAAGGGTATTAAGCTCTACGCGTGTATCACCACCCTCAAAGCCCACGGTGAGATACTTGGATGACTCCTCCAAAACGGGGCGCGATGCCTCCTCGGTGGCATCTTGTGCACATGCTGCAAATGCTAAAACAGCAAATGCGTAAAGAAATAATCGTTTCATAGAATTGCGTGATTTTCATTTACAACATTAACCCCACTCCTCAGTAGAATCCTCCCATGGATCCTCCATATTGGAGCTTACCTCAAAACCAGCCTCAACTGATATAGAGACAACCTCCAAATCAGGGGCAACATACTTCTCATAAAATTTAGTCTTCATATATTATAAAGTTTATATTAATAGCGTGATAAATAGATATTATCTATTACAAATATAGTAATAAATCTTTTGTTAGATAACGGATGACTCCACAATTTATTATCTACCAAGCAAATCTATATTTCACCTTTGGGAAGTAGATATTCAAGAACCGACTCTCAATTTGGGAACCTCTCCGAGCCAAATTGTACCCATTTACCCTCAAACTCACTTGTTCCGTTCATACCGCGGTCATCAATCAATATATCGCCCATGCAATCGTATCTACCCCATACTCTTTGAGCCTCTCTGCATCCTGCTTTGCCAATGCCGACTCAAAATCTACGAGCACACCATACATAGAGCCTGTTAGGAGTAATTATCCCAACAGGCTCTAAACACGAGATACTAATTGCAACTCTTCATGTTGACGACTGGCTTCACAAAATACAATACATCAACCGTATCGCGAATTGCCTCAAGAATCTCCATAGGATCCTTATACGCCATAGGACTCTCATCGATAGTACCCACACGCACCGAGGTGCTATATATACCCTCCATTGAGGCCTTATACTCCTCAAGGTCGATGAGCTCCTTAGCCATAGCGCGTGACATCAAACGACCAGCACCATGTGGCGCAGAACAGTTCCACTCGGGGTTGGACTTGCCACTGCAGATAATCAAACCATCACGCATATTAAAGGGGATAACAAGCTTCTCACCCTCAATAGAGGCAACAGCACCCTTACGCATCATGCGATTCTTAAAGTCGATATAGTTGTGCGTAGTGACAATCTGCTCCTCAACATCGTAACGACCCTCAACAGCCATAAAGGCCTCACCAATAAGGCGGTGGATAATCTTATGGTTATACTCCGCATATGCCTGAGCAATAACCATATCGGTGATATATCCCTTCATAGGCTCAGCAGCAAGATAGCCCACAGCGGGGTGGTTATATGATGGATTGTGGGCAATAGTGTGCCAATACTTCCACACCTTCTGACCAAAGTTACGGCTGCCACAGTGAACAGTTATAGCGTAGTTACCCTCTGGGGTCACACCAATCTCCACGAAGTGGTTACCACTACCCACCGTACCTATCTGATGGTAGAAAGTCGCAGCATCCATCTCTACACGCTCCAAGAGCTTGGCCATGGTTCTATCGTTGACATCTACCTTATTAACATACTCGCCCCATGCCTGATGTGCCTCCTGCAAACGCTTGTTAAGGTGAGCATAAAACTCCTGCTCCTTGAAGCGTGAATGCTCCTGCGAGGTAAGGCCAAACTTAACCTCAAGGCGAATCTTAGACTCAAGCTCCGCATAGTTATCGGGGTTGATGGGCATGCGTGTAATCACAGTGCTCACAGTACAGCCAATATCGCCACCAATGTGGTCGGGATTCACCGAGTTGTAGAAGGGTGCGGTAAAGCCAACCACGATATCCTTACCAGCGTGAACATCAGGCATAATTCTTATAGCGCTACCCTCAAACATAGGGTGGTTAACAAAGCTATAAATAATGCTACGAGCCTCCTCCTCCAAAGTATCTGAATAAACAACGCAATCCTTACAATAGCGTCCTACAATCTTTTCCATAGTTATATTATAAATTAATGTGTGTATGTATATTAAATGTTTCTATCAAAACAAAACCTCTTCCCAAGCTGTGTCAAGCCCTGGGCCCACACAGCATTAATATCTATTACATGGCATAAAAATGTTTTAATGTTTAACACTGTATTATAGAGCGCACCAAAATATCATATCTATCACTTCGTTGTTTTTTTCTTTTCGCTACATATTATATATAGGCAGACTATCTATCGAAACACCCCTCGCTTATCGCAGATAGTAGAATACAAAAAAGCGGTAGCAGCGGGGAGCACTCATCTACTCACCCCACTGCTACCACCTAATTGTTAGGCTCTGCAATCGACCGCCTACTACAAGATGTTATCTGCGCGACATATACTGCTTAATAACACCTCGCTTCGAGCCACGAATAAACTCGATGAGCTTATTGCGCTCAGGAGTCTCGGGAATCTCGGCCTCAGCCTTGTCGCAACCTGTCTGGTAGTTGAGCTCGCTCTGGAAGAGTATGCGGCAAGTGTTGTGGATAGAGAGAATCTGCTCCTCGCTAAAGCCACGACGCGAAAGACCAACCTTGTTGATGCCTGCGTAGTGAGTCTCGCCATTTGTAGCGATGATGTAGGGAGGGATGTCCTGTGTCACAAGTGCACCACCCTGAATCATGCAGTGGTCACCAATGTGTACCCACTGGTGGATAGCGGCATGGCCACCAACAACCACCCAGTCACCAATCTCAACTTCGCCAGCCAAAGATACGCGGTTGGCAATAACACAGTGGCTACCAACAACATCGTCGTGTGCCACATGCACATACGCCATAAGGAGGTTGTTGCTACCAACGATAGTTGTGCCTCTTGAGGCTGTACCACGTGCGATGGTTACACACTCACGAATATCGTTGTAGTCGCCAATAACGGCTGTTGTCTGCTCGCCCGCAAACTTGAGGTCCTGGGGGAGGCATGCAATGCAGGCACCGGGGTGTACCTTGTTACCCTTACCGAGACGTGCACCATTATAGATGCAAGCGTGGGGGCCTATCCAGCAATCGTCGCCAATGACTACATCACCCTCGACATAGGCAAATGGCTCGATAGTTACGTTCTTACCGATCTTTGCATCGGGATGCACGTATGCCAAATTACTAATCATAGATAAGTTAATATTTGTTTGTGTCAGTATTATCTGTTTTTCGCTATCTGAGCCGTAAGAACAGCCTCACATACAAGCTGGCCTCCTACGAATGCCTTAGCCTCTGCGGTGCAAATGCCACGACGCATGTCCGAGATGTGGCACTCCAACTGCAAGGTATCGCCAGGCACAACCTTACGCTTCCACTTAACGCCATCGGCCTTGAGGAAGTATGTAGAGTAGCTCTCCGGATCCTCAACACGGCTCAATACCAAGATGCCACAGCACTGCGCCAAAGCCTCGATGATGAGTACACCAGGCATAACGGGCTCCTCAGGGAAGTGACCCACGAAGAAGGGCTCGTTCATGGTAACCTGCTTAATACCGCCAATAGCATTCTCGTCTATGTGGAATACGCGGTCAACAAGCAAGAATGGAGGACGGTGTGGTAGCAACGCCTTAATCTGGTTGATATCCATTAGAGGCTGAACCTTAGCACTATACTTGAAAGCGGGCTTTTCGCCACTGCGGCGGATGGCGCGTGAGAGCTCCTTCATAAACTCTGTATTTGCAAAGTGACCAGGACGTGTAGCCCATACACGACCCTTGATGCGCATGCCGAGAAGCGCGAAGTCGCCAAGCACGTCGAGGAGCTTATGGCGCGCTAGCTCGTTGTTAGCACGCAACTGCTGGTTGTTCAAGTAACCACCAGTGATGCGTATATCATCCTTACCGAAAATCTCCTTGAGGTGGTTGAGTTGCTCATCGGTCACGGGGTTCTCCACAACAACGATAGCGTTGTCGAGGTCACCACCCTTGATGAGGTTCATCTTCATGAGCGGCTCAAGCTCGTGGAGGAAGACAAACGTACGACACATTGCAATATTTGAGGTGTAGTCGTCGACATTGGTGTATGTAGCATACTGATTACCCACTACCTTCGAGTTGTAGTCTACGTGTACCGATACAGAGAACTCATCATCGGGATACAAGACGATAGCTACGCCCTTCTCGGGAAGTGTATATACCTGCTTCTCAGTCACCTCATAGTAGCGACGCTCACTATTCTGCTCAACTGTGCCCACCTCGGTGATGCGTGTTGCATACTCGAGTGCAGAGCCATCCATGATGGGTGTCTCGGGGGCGTTGATGTCGATAGAGGCGTTATCCACGCCAAGAGTCCATAGAGCCGAAAGAATATGCTCGATTGTACTAACCTTAGCAGCACCCTTCTCGATTGTTGTACCGCGCGATGTATCCACTACATATTCGCACAATGCGGGCACCTCTGGAGCACCCTCAAGATCAACACGACGAAATGTTATACCATGATTCTCCTCAGCGGGATTTACAGTCATCTTTACCTGCAAGCCTGTGTGCAGACCCTTACCCTCAAACGAAATAGCAGAGGCAAGAGTACGTTGTTTGGTTGCCATAATTTGATATATTTTAAATTCGTATCAAACGTTAATTTCACAATAATGCCACAAATATACTAAAAAATTTAAAAAAAATTACTACTTTTGCTCTGAAATATTATATACCATGAGTGATATACCAAATAGAAGCGTTAATAAGGGTGGCGCACCCCAACGTCCAAGACCGCGTCGTCGTCCACATATAGACCTCGGAGATACTCGTTCAGAGAGCTTTGGCGAGTGGCTATATGGTCACCGTGTGGGTATTATCACAGTCATTATAGCCACACTACTCGGAGGCGCTTACATCGCTACGGCACGCGTCGATGTGGAGGTTCGCCCCATAGAGTACATTATTGAGTTTACTGACGAGGTGCCAACGCCCGAAGATATAGAGAGACTTAAGCAGGAGCGCGACCGCCTACAAGAGGATATCGACAGACGCATGGCTGCCGTGCAGAACGTTAAGAACCATCAGTCGAATGAAGCTGCAGAGGAGGGTGGACAAGAGAGCCAAAACTATGACAGCGAGACACAGCAGATGATGGATAAGGTAGCCTCTGACATGGCATCAAACCGCAGCGACTACGAAAGTGGTATGCGTGATGTTCAGGGCATTGGTAAGGGCGGCACGGGTTCTGGCTCTGGTGGCAAGAAGGGCGATGGCAAGGATAATAACTTCAAGGGCGCAGTGACCGTAGAGTATGACATCAGCTATGTAAAGGATGGAAAGAAGATTGCTCGCCATGCCGATGGCAGACTATACACGCCAGCATATCGTTCAAAGGGCGGAGGCGTGGTTGTTGTGGAGGTTAAAGTCAACCGAAATGGTTCGGTCATTAGTGCTGTTGTGCGCGAATCGACCAACCGAGAGTTAAATAACATAGCCTTAGAGGCGGCAAAACATCACTTGACAAAATTCAGAATTGATGACAATGCCCCTCAAAGCAACGTTGGAACAATTACCTACACCTTTTTAGCTCAATGATAAAATTAGGTCACATAAATATCGCCATACTACTCATCGTGGCATTTGCAACGCTCTTCACAACGGAGAGTCGTGCCGCTGTGCTGGAGCAGACTATAGGCTATGATGTGACAGACAACTACACCGCTGAGCACGAGGAGATAACCTTGATGGCGTGCGACAACAACGATGCCGCCTTAACCACCAATAGCTCAACGCCTCGAATATTGACACCAGAGGTGCGCACACTTCATAGTGTATCGCGCAATGCAGAGCGTACATCATCTCACCAGAGGGTATCAACAGCTATTGACAGTACAACGACAACGACTCGTTACGGATTGTATAACCATAAGATATTGTTTGTCTCTATAGCACGACATCACTACATATGTCGACTACGGAGACTGATTATTTAGTTCGCTTTATACTACTACGACATTAGAGCCTCGCATGAGGCACAAGTAAAGTATAAACCGACTAAATAACAATTATATGATTAGACAAGAGATTTGCGAGGCACTATATGCCTTGCCCGATGGCGTTGTGCAGCCACGACGTCGCCCAATTACGAGACCCGTTATTACTGCTATTATGGGTGTAGCGCTATTGATTGCCAACATTTTTGTACCTAACACTAAAGATGGGGTATTGGAAATGGCATTAATCGCGATTGGCGGAGCACTAATACTCTATGGAGTGGGTGTTATGATGATACGCATTATCAACCACGATACCGTACCATACCACACCCCAACAAAGAGTTACTTGAGCTATCGGGAGTGCTTTTACACACACGATAAGGCCGAGGAGCTTAAGGCTGCAATTGCTGCCAAGGACTACAATCGCCTCAAGGCTATAGAGACATCAAACATCTCGGCACTGACAGTCGTAGAGTGTCGTAGCAAGGATGACTCCATTGTAGCTTTGGCACTCTATGAGTATGCCATTTACGAGGATGTATTGGTTGATAAGGTCACAATCATCCGCTCCTAAAGGGTTTTAGGTAATAGCAGCCCACAAATTACGTTATGCGAGTATTGAATTACACTATATTGAAATAAGTATGTTGAACGAAAACTTTCTACTTGTAACAGCCCTACTGCTCTTCGTTGCAGTACTGGCGGGTAAGGCGGCATATCGTCTTGGCGCCCCCGCCTTGCTACTCTTCCTTGGCGTAGGTATGCTCTTTGGCCACTACGACTGGGTGTCGGTAGATTCACCCGCAGCCGTTGAGTTTGCAGAGTTTATCGGCATGATTGCTCTGTGCATCATACTATTCTCTGGTGGTATGGATACGAAGTTTGCCGACATACGCCCCATTTTGGGACCAGGTATAGTTATGGCGACTTTGGGCGTAATACTTACGGCTCTATTTGTGGGCTGCTTCATCTATTTTATCGCGCCCTATTTAGGCGTTGAACTACCCTTTCCCATTGCATTGCTACTCGCTGCAACGATGTCATCAACCGACTCTGCATCGGTCTTTTCGATACTCAGAACAAAGAAGCAGGGACTACGTCAAAACCTACGTCCATTGTTGGAGCTCGAGAGTGGTAGTAACGACCCCATGGCATATATCCTCACCGTCATGCTTGTAAGCATAGCGACAGGTGCAGAGGGAGTGAACTGGGCATCTGCCGTAAGCACATTCATTGTCCAAATGGTTGTGGGTGCAGCCCTCGGCTATGGTTTTGGTCGCGCTACGGTGTGGATTATGAACCGCATCAACATCCGTAGCAACGCCTCGCTATACTCCATACTGCTATTAGCATCGGCATTTTTCACCTACTCGTTTACTACGATTGCATACGGCAACGGCTACCTCGCGGTATATATCGCGGGTCTTGTCGTGGGTAACTTCCGCATCGTCTATCGCAATATGCTGAGCACCTTCTTCGACTCGTTCACCCTACTACTACAGATTATACTGTTCCTCCTACTCGGCCTTATGGTGAACATTCATGAGTTGATAGACCCCAAAGTCTACATCATGGCATTAGCCATCGGAGCATTTATGATTATCATAGCACGCCCGGTATCTACTATCATATGCATGGCACCCTTCCGTCAATTCTCCAAGCGTGCTCGTGTCTACGCCTCGTGGGTTGGTCTGCGTGGCGCTGTGCCCATCATCTTTGCGCTCTATACGGTAACGCATGGCGTTGATGGTTCGGAGTACATATTTAACGTTGTGTTTCTCGTGACAATCATATCTCTACTTGTGCAAGGCACAACGGTTAGTAGCATGGCAAACTGGCTTAAGCTATCCTATGCCGAGCCTCAGCACACCTTTAAGCTCACCGTACCCGACCATATACGAAGTGAGTTCTCGGAGATTGAGGTAAACGAGGCGCTGCTCAAAAATGGCGATACGCTCAAAGACATACGCCTTCCTGGACACACACTTGTTGTCATGGTATATCGCAACGAGAAGTACTTCGTGCCGAAGGGTTTGACACAGCTGCTTGTAGGAGATAAGCTCTTGGTAGTATCGGACAACAACGATGAGATGCTCCAAAAGATTAAGGATATGGGCATCGAGAATGTGATGAAGGTACAACGATAAGGCTGAATAAAACAATGGGGCTGACTAAAAAGTAACTTAGCCAGTCCCCATAACCTAAGAGAGTGAATAAAAAGATGTAGTTTTAGGCTTGCGAAGCCCGAAAAAGCGGAGTTTACTAAAGCGTAAATGAGCATTTTGAGGGCAAGCGTAACGAC
>JAZRAW010000168.1:0-10325 GCA_045634765.1 Alistipes sp. | reverse complement strand
AAGCCAAAGCCATCAGCACCAATAACAACACCAGCATGTAGAATACAATTCTTGCCAACTACACAGCCCTCATAAATCTTAACACCGGGATATATCTTAGTACCCTCGCCAATAGTAACATTATCACCAATGTAGCATTGTGGGTAGATCTGCACATTAGCGCCAATCTTTGCTGTGCCCTCAATAACTGCAAAGTCACCAACGAAGCAATCCTCACCGACCTCGGCACCCTCATGAATAGATGCGAGCTTCGAGATACCCGTCTTGCGAGGGCGTGTTGCATTATACATCTCAAGAAGGTTGAGCACACAAGCGCCCACATTCTCAACCTTAATAAGCGTTGTCTTAACCTCCTCTTTTGGCTCGAAGGTGTTATCAACGAGCACTATTGAGGCCTCTGTAGTGTAGACAAACTGCTCATATTTGGGGTTAGTGAGGTAGGCCAACGAACCAGCCTTACCACCATCAATAGATGAAACTGTTGAAACTGTGGCGTTCTTGTCGCCTACGATTGTGCCGTTTAGTAGTCCGGCAATCATCTCTGCTGTAAACTGCATGATATTATTTAGAGTTAGTTATTCTTCAAATTTATATAATCCTCGAGTCTTATACACTCGGGTAGTAGGGGTTCAACATCACGACCGAAGGCGTGCAACTCTCTCACAAGCGACGAACTGATGTGCTCAACCTCGACAGGTACAAGCACTATCACCGTAGAGAGATCGCCATATAGGGCTCTATTTGCATTTGCTATTGTTCGCTCATAATCAAAATCAGCCATGTTACGCACACTGCGAATCATGGCTATAGCACCAACACGCCGAGCTTCATCACCCGTAAGCGTTGTATATGTAGTAACCTCCACGCGAGGCTCATCGCAATAGACCCTCTCAATAAGTTTTTTACGCGCTTCTACCGACAAGAAGCCACGCTTCTGCGTATTGTGACCTATTGCCACGACAACCCTATCGAAGAGCTTTAGAGCCTCTTCAACCACAGCCTCATGGCCCTTGGTAAATGGATCAAACGACCCAGGGAATATTGCAACTCGCTGCATACCTAATGCTATATATAGTTCGCAAAGTTAATAAAAAAAGATTTCAATAAGTAAAAATATAACAATAATTTGCAATTTTCACCACTTGAATCATAGAAAGATATCCCCTAAAGCACCACTATGACACAATCGCAAGATAAAAAAGTCTAAAATCGAGGCAATAAATAAGGGGCAAACAACCTAAGTTGACAGCCCCCTAATTGCAACTATTTGTATATCAATCGTAATATAGTCTAACACCTCGCCACGACTATATCTCTACCAGATGTCGTTTGATGGCGTAGACCACAAGGTTTGCGGTATTCTTACATCCTGTCTTCTCAAGGATATTAGCACGATGCTTATCTACCGTACGTTTCGAGATAAATAACTTATCGGCAATCTCCTGATTTGATAAGCCCCTACATACCTCCACCAATATCTCAACCTCACGCTCCGAGAGAGCCTCCTCACCCGACGTATCGGTGGTTGCAAGGCGACTCATATTGCGCGTAAAGGTACCAAGCAGTGCCTCACTAAAGTAGCTATCGCCCTGCATCACAGCATCTACTGCCGAATATACCTCCTCAATATCTGAGTCTTTGAGCACAAATCCCGCAGCACCACTCTCCAACATTAGAGTATAGTAGTGGTCATCACCATACATAGATAGAGTGATAACTCGAAGATCGGGACGCACCTGAAGTGCACGACGCGTTGTCTCCACACCATCAATACCAGGCATAGATATATCCATGAATACCACATCTATATCCGTTGTCTCCAAGACGTGAAGAAACTCTTCGCCACTGCCTACATCGGCAACGACATTGAAGTCGTCACGCATAGACAACAGACCACGGAGACCCGTACGGAAGAGCGTATGGTCATCGACCAACGCTATGTTTACGCTTTTTTCTACCATTTCTCTTACCATAAACTTGTTCATAGAGGTCCTCTGCAAGTTGCACTATCTCGCCCGTTGTGCTCACCTCGATATGCGCAAGCATACCATTGCCAGGCTTGGAGTCGATACGAATCTTTCCTCCAAGCGAGGAGATGCGCGACTTGATGTTCGAGAGGCCCATGCCGACGCTCTCTACCTCTACCAAATTAAAGCCCTTACCATTGTCAGAATAATCTATGACAATATTTTTTCCTACCTTATTAATCTCTATAACTATGCTCTCACAAGCAGCATGTTTGAGCGAATTGTTTACAAGTTCACACACAACGCGATAGAGAATAACCTCGATGTTAGAGTCGAAGCGCTCATCAACAAGGCTTGTGCGAAGAGTTATTTGGCGGTTATGCATTGCGCTAACCCTCTCCACAAAATTCTTGATGCCGTGTATCAAACCAAAGTTGTTGAGCACATGTGGCGACAGATTGTTTGATATCTCTCGCAACGAGCGAATAGCCTCGTCTATAACCGCCGAAGTATTCTTTAGCATTTCGTGGCTTTTATCATCCATCTCTGTGCGATTGAGTGCCGAAAGGGACATCTTCGCAGATGATAACAGGGGACCTAATCCGTCGTGCAGTTCACGAGAAAATGAGGCACGCTGTCGCTCCTCTGCACGCAGCACCGCAGTCATAAGTCTATTCTCAAGCACGCGACGCTGATGCGTAATCCTATCAACATGGCGCACTAAAAAATTGGCGAAAAGCACACTCAGCGAGTAGCTCACTGATATGATGATACCCATCCATGCGAAGGCGAGATCCGACACATGCTCCCGACGAAAGATACCGAGATCGAAGCTACGCTCCATGGTAAGCATTGTGAGTCCCACGATACAACACACCCACAACACCTTATACTTAGTGTGGTTGACAAGGAGCAGCGCCATGACTATAGCCATGAGCTGCATCAATATAGAGACTATCGTAAGTATCTCAACACCTGTCATACACAACACAATTTACTATTTAATTAGGCCATCAAGACTCTTGAGCATGCGGTAGTCTGTCATGTCCACCTGCACAGGCACAACGCTTACATACTTGTGTGCCAATGCCCACTCATCCGTATCCTCGGCATCGGGCTCCGCATTCTGAAATGCTCCCGTTAGCCAGAAGTAGTCTCTACCCTGAGGGTCTTGGCGAGCATAGAAATCCTCCCTCCAGAATCCTCGTGTCTGACGGCAGAGGCGTATGCCTTGAATCTCCGATGCGGCACATCGTGGCACATTCACATTAAGACACAAGGGGCGAGGCAGCATCGACTCACTATCCAATATTGCTCGTATGATACGTTCACCACACTCTACAGCACCCTCAAAGTCGGCATCTGCACTATGGTCATCAACCGAGAGACCTACCGAAGGCACGCCATAGAAGCTACCCTCTATAGCAGCACCCATAGTACCTGAATACATGACATTTACCGCAGCATTTGAGCCATGATTAATACCCGAGAGCACAAGGTCCACTTTGGTATCTGAGAAGAAGTGGTCAAAGGCTATCTTTGCACAATCGACTGGCGTACCCGAGAATGCATATATCTCCACCCCCTCACGCTCCTCTACACGTCGAAGGAAGAGTGGCGCATTAATCGTAATAGCCTGACTCATGCCGCTCTGCACCTTATCAGGCGCAATGGCTATCACCCTACCAAAACGCGATGCAAGCTCAACAGCATGACGGAAGCCCTTCGAGAGGTAACTATCGTCATTCGTAACAAATATCAATCGTTCGTTCTTCATATTCAAAATATTTATGGGAGGTTCTATATGTCCATGCCTCCATCCTTATCCGAAGTAGAGGCATCGAGACGTATAGCAATCATTATCAATACCGTAAAGGCAAGGAGCGAGGAGCCACCGTAGCTCATCAACGGCAACGGAATACCCATCACTGGCATCAAGCCTATGGTCATACCTATATTTACGCAGACGTGCAACAATAGCATGGCTGCAACAGAGTAGCAATATACTCTACCGAAGGGCTCTTTGATGCGCTCGCCCATACGCATTAATCTCAAGATAAGGAGAATGTAGAGCGACACAACGACAAGCGAACCGAGGAAACCCCACTCCTCACCCACAACACAAAAGATAAAGTCGGTGTGCTTCTCGGGCACATAGCCATACCTAATCTGTGTACCCTCCAAGAAACCTTTACCCAATAGACCTCCAGAGCCAATAGCAATCTCAGACTGGTTGACATTATAACCCACCGACTGGGGGTCATCGACAATACCCAAGTAGGTGTGTATACGATTCTGCTGGTGAGGCTCAAGCTTTGTAAACAGATAGTCACTCGTGGGCACAAGGATTATAGCATATACATACAAGATGATGGGCCACAACAGACTCAATGTACGGGTCTTAAAGACAAATACAAGGAGTACTACGATAGCTAAACACGACACCACCATAAGCGACACATATCCACTCATTGGTCCAAATGCCGACAGCAGAAGTGTAAGCAGCAGTATCGCAGATAGGAATCTAACATGCCCCATTATAGCTCCATGCTTAAATATGCTATAGATGGTAAAGAGCACTAAAAGCACCCAGAAGATTACCACTGGATTGAACATGAGCGAGGAGATAAAGAGTACGGCCGTGTATATCACAGGGAAGTATATATACTTGGATAATCCCTCCCTAAAGAGCACAAAGATAAATGCTCCAAGCACAAGACCCGAACCCGTATCGTTCTGCAACACGATAATTGAGAAGGGGAGCATTATGACTGCAGCCACCTTTACCAAGTCTATCGGGCGCTTGATGTTAAACGAGTAGTCGCTCATCACGCGCGCCATCATCAACGCTGTTGCAATCTTAACAAATTCAACAGGTTGCACTCTGATACCGCCAAACTCAAACCACGCCTTCGCACCATTAACTTCGCGTCCAAACAGCAGTGCTGCAATAAGCAATACCACACCTAAGGCGTATGCCGGGACAGCAAACATATGAAATAGTCGACGATCAAGAAGAAGCACCACCGTAGCCAACACCCACGATATACCAATCCAAATCGTCTGCTTCATATAGTTGTGGCTAAACGAGAAGAGACTCTCTGCATTAGGGTCATAAGATGCCGAGACGATGAACAACAGACCCAATAACACGATGGTGATATATGTCAATAGTGCTACCTTATCGACATTACCAAATAGCGTGTTACTGCGATGTCTTGATGATGTGTTTAGTCCTGAAATCATATCTATGCAATCTTACTTCTTCTCGCGCTTAGCATCATACTTGCGCTGCATCTCATCATATTTTCTGTAGTTAGGCTTCATAGCCTTTACCCTCTCAACAAGTTCGGGGCGCTGGACGGTGCCCGTGAGGTACATCTCCTCGATAAGCGAAGCGATAGGCACCGCAATAGCTGAACCAAAGCCACCATGCTCCACATATACCGAGATTGCAATCTGCGGATTATCCTTGGGAGCGAACGAGAGGAATGTAGAGTGGTCGGGGCCAGAGTTCTCCGCCGTACCCGTCTTACCACACACATCCCAACCCTGGAGATATGCTGTGCGCGACGTTCCCGAGACGTTAACACTTCGCCACATACCCTCAACAATAGGTATATAGTGTATGGAGTCGACCATCGTATAGTGACGCTCATAGAAGCGAGCATCTATGGAGTCACGACCCTCGATAGCCTTAACAAGATGTGGCGTATAGTAGTAGCCGCGGTTTGCGATAATGGCGGCAAGATTTGCCATCTGCAATGGTGTACAACCCATCTCGCCCTGACCAATAGAGCATGATAGCACCGAACCATAATTCCACCTACCATTATACATCTTGTCGTAATCCTCAGGAGTGGGGACATTGCCCGCGCCCTCACCATATAGGTCTGTGCCGAGTTTGTGTCCAAAGCCGAAGCTATACACATATTCGTTCCACACGCGAACGCCCTCTCTTACGCTACCATACTTCGGATTGGTAATCATATCCTTAAAGACCTGACAGAAGTAGGCATTGCACGACTGCGCCACAGCATCACGCAAGTCGAGAGGCGAAGCATGGGCATGGCAACCCATTGTACGACCACCATACTTATAACCCATGTTACAAGAGTAACGCATATTGGGAGTGAGCACACCCTCCTGCATCGCAATGAGACCCTGCACAAGTTTAAACGTAGAGCCCGGAGGATACTTAGCCTTCACCGAACGGTTAAACTGAGGATTGCGCTGGTCGTGGAACAGCTCCATGTAGTTGTTACCGCGCTGTCTACCCACCAAGAGGTCGGGGTTATACGATGGTGATGACACCATAACCAATATCTCTCCTGTTGAGGGTTCTATGGCAACGACAGAGCCTATCTTACCCTCCATCAACTCCTCGGCAAACTCCTGAAGGCGCACATCAATGGTGGTTGTAATCTGCAAGCCTCGCACGGGAAGCACATCATCCCTACCCTCATTATGTGGGCCAATGATAGCTTGATGGGCGTCGATGTTATAGTATCGCATACCCTTCTTACCTCGTAACACATCCTCATATGCCGCCTCGAGGCCTGTTGTACCAGCATACTCGCCTACAACGTAGTTGTTCTGCCACTTATCCACCTGATTCTGGTTAACCTCACTCACATAGCCCAAGAGGTTACCACCCACCTTGCGTGGGTACTCGCGTGCCGTACGATAGCGTGTCGAGATTCCAGATATGTTCATTTCGTCGAGACGAAGTTTATCATCCTGCGACACATAACCCACAATAAGGATAGAGGCACGCGGATTGTTTCGCGCCTCACGAAGCTGCTTTTCAAGTTTTTCGCGTGAAATATCGAGGATGTTTATAAGGCGTGTGGTGTCAAAACCCTCCTCGGGCAACTGGCGGTATACGACCATAACATCATAGCAAGCACGACTCTTTACGATATACTCACCATTACGATCGAACACCTCTCCACGCATCGGGAACTCTATAACACTCTCGATGCTATTAGATTTTGCACTCTCGATATACTCCTCAGCGTTAAACTGCATCCATATCAAACGAGATAACAATGCAACACCAACACCCACAACGACAATACGTAGGATGTTATAGTACAATCTGCCATCGTTATTCATTATTTTGATACGATTTTAAGTGTATAAATCCGAATTATTGGCCATGACACAACTGCCGAAAGCAATGTGCTTAGCACTATGGTAGCCACAAGCTGTAGTGGGTGTGCTATCGACAACGCCTCAAGGGAGAAGAAGAGCGTGTGATGTATAGCAAGCATTGTCACTGTATAGATCATGAGCTGTCGTTTGCTAAGGCGAGAGAGCAACGCTGTCTGATCGCCCTGCTCGATGCTTCGACGCGTAGTGAGATAGAGTATCCATCGACGTATCACTACAAGAGGCACAATGGTCGCAGTGTAGAGACCAGCGCCACCCAAAGATAGATCCATAACAATACCCACCAGCGTGCCGACGAGCAACACCCATATCGTACGCCACTCCATCTTTAGCAATATCACCACAAGAGGGAAGATCATTGGACGAAGCCACATGGCAATAGATAACTCATCGAGCAGAAATATCTGCACGAGCAATATCGCCAACGACATCCATAGATATGATAGATTCTTAAACATTATTCAAAAGAAGTTTTGTGCGTTAAACTACTCATCAACCACACTCATTAAAGCATCTAACTCGGCCTCGTCGCGGTTCTCCACGATGAGAAGATCACTCAAACGCTGCATATTTGCGGCAATAGTTATAACCACACTATAAGCCGTCTTGGGAGCATTAATCTTAAAACTCTCAATCTCACCAATCTTCACACCAGAGGGCATTCTTTCGGATTTCACCTCCACAACCATACCCTTCTGTGGCTCAGCATATTTCGATAACTCAACAGCCTGCACCTCATAGCGAGACTCACCCTCCCAGTATATTGAGCAGACATAGTCGTTATCGATGAGTATACCACCAATCTTAAAGTCAGTGTTAAGCACAGACATCACTACAGAGTAGTTCTCTGTACAAGAGACTACCGTGCCGACAAGCTCCTTATTTGGCGTTACAACACCCATATTCTCGCGTATACCATCCTCCGAGCCCCTATCCACGATAATGTAGTTGCGACGGCGGTTAGTTGTCATCGATACTACGCGCGCGGGGTGGTATTGAAACTTCGTGTCTATGGTGTCGAGTATAGGAGCCACCTCACCCTCTCCCATAAGTTCAGCAAGTGCTATGTCACGACGCTCAACATCCTCTTCGAGTTGTGCCACACGCTTGGTCAGCACCCTATTCTGATCGGGCAGCGACACGAAGTTTCGAATGTCGTTTATCGCACCACTAATTGCACCACCTACGGCCGTAGTACGTGCCAATATCTTTGACTCGGTATATGGTGTCGCAGTTGCATAACACCATATCGCAACACCCTCAATAAGGAGGACGAGCAATATGATATATATGCGCTTTATAAACTCTATCAGTCGATGCATATTCTTGTTTGAAAGAGGCTGCCCAACATAACTGCCGACAGCCTCTCTTTTGAAGTTGTTGCGACAGCATCAAGCTGCCCCATTATCCTGTTTCGATACAATAATCTTAGCCTACTTCTCGCCACCGAGGAGGAATGAGAAGTTGCCGATGTTCTTAAGTGCGATGCAAGTACCGCGCGCAATAGCACGCAATGGATCCTCAGCGATGTGCACAGGGAGACCCGACTTCTTTGAAAGACGCTCATCAAGACCCTTGATAAGAGCACCACCACCAGCAAGATAGATACCATTCTTCACCACATCAGAGTACAACTCAGGTGGCATAGACTCCAACACCTCCATCAGAGCATTGTCGAGCTTTACGAGAGACTTATCCAAAGCGTATGCAATCTCGCTATAGTTCAACTTAACCTCCTGAGGCATGTTGGTACGCATGTGAGAACCTGTGAATACGAAGTCCTCAGGCTCGTTCTCAAGCTCCGAGACAGCCGCGCCAATAGCGCACTTGATATTCTCGGCAGTACGCTCACCAATACGAATCTCATACTGCTGACGTACATAGTTCTGGATGTCGTTGGTAAAGACATCGCCAGCAACATTAATTGACTTCGAGCAGACGATACCACCCAAAGAGATACAAGCAATCTCAGAGGTACCACCACCGATATCAATGATAAGGTTACCCTCGGGCGCCTCTACATCGAGGCCTGCACCAAGTGCTGCAGCCATAGGCTCGAAGATGAGGTATATCTCGCGACCGCCCGCATGTTGTGCAGAGTCACGCACAGCACGAATCTCCACGTTTGTTGAGCCAGAGGGGATACAAATCATCATGCGAAGTGAAGGGGCAAACATACCGCGTGTAGCACCCACCTTCTTAATCAAACCGCGCAACATGAGCTCCGTAGCCTCAAAGTCGGCGATAACACCGTCACGCAATGGACGGATAGTGCGGATGTCAGAGTGTGTCTTACCATCCATAAGGCGTGCCTTATGACCAATGGCCATAAGGTTGCCCGTCTTAATGCTAAGTGCAACAATCGAAGGCTCGTCAACAACAACCTTTCCATTGTGCATAATAAGCGTATTGGCCGTACCGAGGTCAATAGCGAGCTCTTGCGTAAGTGAAAAAAGTCCCATATTTATCCTTTTATTATTTTCTTACCACACATTCACCGCAGATATACACTCCATCTGCTGTGAGTCGCAGACAAAAAATCGCGACACTCAACACCTCTGTCGATTGCCGTAATTAATTATCCAATAACGAGTTATACTTATTCTATGAATAAGACTCCCAAACTCACTTGCAAAGATAGGAAAAAGAAATGGAGATTTTGCAAGAGTTTTAACTTTTTTTTATTAATTTTGTCTATAATTTTTTGCTTATGGACACAAACAACAAACCCCGTTGTGCAGTGCTCGGCTACGGAAGCTGGGCAACAGCCATCGTAAAGACACTCACCGTAAACCACCACCATGTGGATTGGCTCGTGCTTAACGAGGAGATTAGTGAGTCGCTCAAGATGCGCAGTCGCAACCCCAAATATCTCCCATGGTGCTACATCGACCAAGAGTTTATAACACCTTCTAATGACATTAACGCGGTTGTACGCAACGCCGATATAGTAATTCTTGCCATGCCTTCGGCATTCTTCAAGAAGTTCCTCGAGCCTTTAACCGAGAACCTATCCAACAAGATTGTCGTCTCGGCAGTGAAGGGCATTATCCCTGGTGACTACCTCACAATCGTCGAGCACATGAACCGCTACTACGACATTCCGATGGAGAACCTCGCAGTGGTCACAGGTCCCTCACACGCTGAGGAGGTAGGACAGTGTCAGCTATCATACCTCACCGT
>JAZRAW010000167.1:0-34056 GCA_045634765.1 Alistipes sp. | reverse complement strand
GTTGCTCGCATCTTGGGTGTATCAGCTTTCGCAAAGATTCCAATTCGGGAACTGCTTACAGAATCCCAATCAACAATCGAAAACCAAAATGTCAAAGAACTAAAATTATTTTAATAAAATTTATCGAACCAGTACTAATTACTCATTACTAATTAGTTAAGGAGATTCCCACGTCGCTACGCTCCTCGGAATGACGTCGTTATGTGTGTCATTGCGAGAGTCGCAAGGCTCGTGGCAATCTCTTGCTATCAAAGAGACATCAAAAATGTTGGGTTCTTGTAGGGTCTTATGGGTTTTTGTGAGGAGTGAATATAAGGAGTTTAAAGAGTTTAAGGAACTTAGAGACAAAAAAAACGCCAACCTTAACCTCCCTAAACTCATTATACACACCACAACCCAATTTGTTGTCAGAGTGGTGCAGATGTGTTGCCAAATGAAAAATCCCCGGATGGGTAGTACTTGATGTACATCCCATTCGGGGATTTAAGTTTGGTGACGCAGATGCGCCGCTATCACAACAAATTACTCGCAGACAGCGCTCAAATCTGCAAACAAACCTGCATAGCTCTCAACCATATCACGACGCAATGCCGAGTAGTGCTTGCGAGTGAGGGTGCGGTTCTTAGGCTCAGCAGGGTTATTAGCCTTGTGGTAGAGTGCGTTGCGAAGCTCGAGGCTCTTCTGCATAAGCTCAACAATCTTCTCCTCCTTATTAGGCTGCACAAATGCTGCCATCTCACAATCGAAAACAAACTCCTCCAAACGGTAGTCAATCTCCTTCTTCAATACTCGTAAATTTGCCATAGTATAATTAGTTTTAGTTTTTGCAATACACAAAGGTAGTAAATCTCTTCTAAATATCCAAATTTTTATTCTACTTTTATGCTATTTACCCCACTCTCGATGCGCGATTTTGAGTCCCGCAAGCTCCAGAGCACGCAACGTAATTGGCAGACACAGCTCCTCGATTGTCGAAGGGACAAAGTAGAAGGAGGGAGATGCTGGGAGGATGACAGCTCCAGCCTCGGTGAGCGAAGTCATGTTACGCAGGTGGATAAGCGAATAGGGGCTCTCGCGCACAACCATAACAAGTGGGCGACGCTCCTTAAGCATAACATCGGCAGCACGCTCAATAAGTGTGCGCGACACCCCCGAAGCGATACGCGCAACGCTACCCATAGATGCTGGCACTACGACCATGGCATCCCAACGTGCCGAGCCACTTGCCACCGATGCCCACATATCGCTATTTGCGAGGCGCTCAATGCGCTCAGATGTGGGGAGGATAACACCTTCAGCTCGCATCACATCCTCAGCATGGTCGCTCATAATAAGTGCTATGCGCTCGATGTCGGGGTGCTCAGCAAGAATTTCGAGGGTCTGGCGGGCATATATCGCACCACTCGCCCCCGTGATGGCTACTATGATATTCATAACTACAGTTCTAAGATTTTACATTCGAGGCCCTTCTCTCGTGCTACGCGCAGCAGCGCAGGGAGCACATAACTCGTGTTGCGAAACGACTTTGCGCTATCGTGCAACGATATGATATCGCCACCTCTTAGTCCACGAATTGTACCACGCAGACACTTCTTGGGGGATAGGTTACGGTTGTAATCACGCGAAAGCACATTCCACATCACTATGCGATATCGTTTTGCCACAGCCAGCAACTGTGGGCGTGTTGCACGCGCATATGGAGGACGGAACAACTCGCTATGCACCATATCGGCAGCAAGATCAATATCTTCGAGATATCTTTCCGTAGACATTGTGAGTCCCTTTTGATGGGAGTAGGTGTGGTTGCCCACCTTATGTCCACGGTCGAGAATCATCTGGTAGAGGTCGGGGTATAGTTCAACATTCTTGCCAAGCACGAAGAACGTAGCCTTAGCATCGTAGCGGTCGAGGGTTTGCAATATCCACTCCGTTACGCCAGGTGTAGGGCCATCATCAAAAGTGAGGTATATGCCGTTGGGGTCGTCGACTTGCCACACGACATTTGGGAACATCCAATTGAGTATCTTACCAGGATTTACGCGCATAACCTCTTTACTCCATTAATCATCATTCTACAATTTATAGGCGCAAAAGTAACTCTTTTTTTTCGTAAATAGAAAATTATCGCTACCTTTGTATCTATATAATTATGGTGCGCGGGTATATGCTCGGCACGAAGTGTGTAAAGAGATTGATATTATGAGACGTTCAACAACTTTTCTATTGACCCTCGCCTCACTACTCATCTTGGGTGGTTGTCGCGTGGAGTCGGCACCAGAGCCTAAGACAACTGCAGGCAAAGATAATCAGGTGGTTATTATATGTGATGATGACCTCTGGGAGGGTGACCTCTCGATGGCCGTGTGCGATTTATTGGAGGAGGATATACCTGGTCTTGTGCGCCCCGAGGGTTACTTCGACATAGTTAAACAGGTGTCGTCAAGCGAGGCTACAGACATAGATAGACGTCATGGCATACTATTGGTGTTTAAGACATCTCCCGCTAACGAGACCACAACCTACAGCGTGGCAAACAACACTTATGCTCGTCCGCAGCTCATACTCACAATCAACACCTCAAATGCTGAGCAGGCTATAGAGTTTATCAACACTCACACCGAGGAGCTTCGAGAGGTTATGGCAGCGAGCGAGCGCGATGAGTATCTCAAGAACGCCAAGCGCAAGCCCGCAAAGCAACTTATGGAGGACTTCACAAAGGCCACAGGCTACAGCATGCTCATCCCCGCCAACTTCTCGAAAGCAAACCCCGCAGATAAGGAGTTGACATGGTATATACGCGACTACAAAAACAAGGCTCAGTATATATTTACCTTTACTACCGACTACGATACTGCGGACAACATCGCCGAGGCAAGTTCAAAGATTGTTGACGCCATAGATGCCAAGTTCAACACTATATCAAGCAAGGATGTCGCAGGCTCATATATGCAGATTGACAGATATCGACAAATCGAAGCAGATGTTGTGGATATCAACGGAAACGACCTTTTGGAGTTAAGAGGCTGCTGGGAGGTGGCTCACGACTATATGGGCGGTTCGTTCACCGCATATACACTCTTCAATCCCGAGACCTCAAAGGCTACGGTTGTGATATTTGCGCTCTATGCCCCAGAGCATAGACACCGCAACCTTATGCTCGAGATGGAGAATCTTATCTACACTCTCGAATAGGTCGAAAGAGCAAGATACATGTAACAAATATGGGGTGTCAGTCGACACCCCATATTTGTTATTTAATGATAACGGCATTAACAAGCTGCATACCCGCGCGCTCGTTGATAAGACGCATCAGTTGGTCGCGCCTATAAAAGAGGTCGTTACGCACGACACTCGAGCTGACGCTGACATAGAGTATGCCACGCTCAAGACGCACCTCGTTGGTGAGATTCGAGACATACTCTCCCACAATCTCACGCCAAAACTCAGGAAGCTTACCCTCGGCAATTTTGCGTGCCACATATGGTCGCTTAAAAAACTCCTCTAATATATCGCCTATACAGCGCGCTTGTGTACGTCTCATAGCATTGATTTGCCATTAGTTACGTTAATTAGTTTATACTCTACGCCCGCCTCACTCAAGGTGTGTTGCAAGCGGTGCTTATTGCAATCAGTGATAAGAATCTGTCCGAAGTCATCACCTCCCGTGAGCTTCAACAGCTGAGCCACACGACGCATATCGAGTTTATCGAAGAGGTCGTCCAAAAGCAATATAGGCTTAGCGCCAGCGTGGCGAGCAAGCAGCGTATACTCCGCCAACTTAAGTGCCACAAGGAAGCTCTTCTGCTGACCCTGAGAGCCATACTTACGCAGTGGGTGCTCACCAATGGTGAAAAGGACATCGTCGCGATGTATGCCCGATGTGGTGTGCTCGTTGACAAAATCCTTCTGGCGCGATGCCAACAACAGGTCAGCCAACGAGGCGGTCTGCAGCTCCGAGCGATACTCAAGAAGTGTCTCCTCACGCTGCTCCGATAGCGAGGTATAGAACTCTGCAACAAGGGGTTTAATCTGCTCTATAATCTCGGTGCGCTTTGTGTATATGACCTCAGCAGTTGCACTTAGCATGCCGTCGTAGATAAGGAGTATATCCTCCGTTGGGGAGGTCTTAAGCAGTTTGTTACGCTCCTGAAGTGCAGCGTTATAGCGCATTAGTGCAGCGAGATATGTGCGGTCTATCTGCGATATGAAGCGGTTGAAATATTTGCGACGCTCCTCCGCAGAGTCGCTGATGAGTGCGGTATCTGAGGGCGAGACAACGACGATGGGCACACTACCCACATGCTCCGAGAGGCGGTCATACTCCTTGCCATTGCGCTTTAGCGTCTTGCCACCACGTCGCGTGTATGAGCACACCACTTGCTCGGGGCGGTCGTCATCGCGTGTGAAGCGTCCGTCGACAATGAAGCCCTCCTCGCCATGACGCACACACTGTGCATCGGTTAGCGTGTGCATGGACTTGGCAAACGACAGATAGTGCACCGCATCGAGGATATTTGTTTTGCCCGCGCCATTATCTCCAACAAAGCAGTTGATACCCGCCGAGAGCGTAATATCCTCACTCTCGATATTCTTAAAGTTTATTATCGACACTCTATCAAGTCTCATAGTCAGCTTACTTTTTGACAAAGATATGAAAAAATATCGATTTTTTAGGGTTCAAGCTATGAAATTAAAACTTTTTGTGTACTTTTGTAGGTTGAATTGCTTCTATAACGCGAAATTATAAATTACTAAAAAATAAAAACTACTTATGACAAAGAAAGTACAGACACCTGAGGTTGACATCATGGGTGAGAGCAAGGGTAAGATTGAGTCGTTCTTCGACAAGTTTGGCAGCAAGCTCATGTGGGGCATTGTTGCAGTTACAGTTATCGCTGTAGGTATCTTCGTATGGTATAACTACTCTGAGGGTAAGAATGCAGAGATGGAGCAGGCTGCACAGGAGCAGTTCTTCACAGTTCTCAGCACATCTAACACCGCAAGCATCGCTGCCGAGAGCTTCAGCATCGACTACGCAGCTACAGCTGACTCATACCTCGCAGTTGCTAACAAGTACCCCGAGACCAAGGCTGGTAACATCAGCTACTACATGGCAGCATCCAACTACCTTAAGGCTAACGATTTGGCTAACGCAAAGGCTGCAATCAACAAGTTCAAGAACATCGAGGGTGACTTCGGTATGCACATCAATGCTATGGCACTCACAATCAAGGGTGACATCGCTGTTGAGGAGTTCGACAACCAGAGCGCAGCAAGCTACTTCGAGAAGGCTCTTGCAGCAAGCAAGAACGCTGACATCTATGTAATGAATGCTAAGAAGCTCGGTTTGGTATACGAGGCTATGGGCAACGAGGCTAAGGCTCAGCAGGTATACAAGACTGCTGTAGAGAAGTACCCTGCAGTAGCTAACGCTTTCGCAAAGTATATCAAGGAGTAATAACCATATTTCCGAAAAGTTATGCATAACCTACCTGCGCATGATATGAAGTTTGGCGTGCTCATCGCAAGAGATTGCTCCGAGTATGTCGATGCCAACATGCAGTTGTTGCTTGATGAGTTGGCAAATCTTGGTTGTACAACCGAGCGTATAGTGCTCAGAGAGGTACCCACAACGCACGACCTACTATTAGGCACTGAGTTCTTTGCCGAATACACTGATGTCGACGGTGTCATAATCCTTGCACCAAACAATCGCATCATGGGAAACTTGGCACTGATGAATGGCATTGTAACCATCCAAATTCAGTGGAACATGGCCGTAGCAATAGGTGGTGCAGAGTGCGCCGCCAATATCGTGGAGATGATTTGCATACAAAACGAAATGGAGAGCGAGGCTGTGATGGTAAAACCCCGTCGCAACATCAATTAGTCGCATAGATTAATATAAATAGGAAAGAGTACCTTGCAAAGTCGCAGGGTACTCTTTTTGTTTGGTCTCGTGAGTCTCCAAGAGCAAAAAAAATCCCTCTCGCTGATTGCTAATTTCTAATTATTTTTTACTACCTTTGTGCGTTATGGATGCGCGTTTTACATACAACAACATCGAGTTAGCCTACACCATTGAGGGTGAGGGCGATACAGTCGTATTATTACACGGCTGGGGCTGCGATCACACCATATGGCAGGCCACTACTGATATGCTCAAAAACCACTTCAGAGTCATCGCCGTAGACTTTGCGGGATTTGGTTCAAGCAACGAGCCCACCGAAGTGTGGGGCGTCGAGGAGTATACACGCTCAATAGAGGCGCTACTATCATCGCTCGGTGTAGTACGTCCAACTCTTTGCGGACACTCCTTTGGTGGTCGCGTGTCGATACTATACGCCTCGCGCAACGAGGTGGCGCGCGTGGTGCTAACAGATGCTGCGGGTGTGAAGCCCAAGCGCTCACTCAACTACTACCGTAAGGTATATACCTTCAAGCTTATGAAGCGTGCGCTACCAATACTTATCGGCAAGCAGAAGGCGGCTATGCTCATCGAGCAGCGTCGCTCGAAGGCGGGCTCGTCGGACTACAACCGCGCAACGCCCATGATGCGCGCCATACTCTCGAAGTGCGTGAACGAAGACCTCACAAAATATATGCCTAAGGTCTCAGCACCCGTGTTGCTATTCTGGGGCGACAAAGACACCGCAACACCCCTCGCGGATGCCCACAAGATGGAGCGCTTGATGCCCAATGCGGGATTGGTCGTGGCCTATGGCGCTGGACACTTCGCGATGTTGGAGCAGCCCGCGCTATGGATGGCATCGTTAAAGTCGTTTCTTAATATCGAGTAGCATATGCAGATTGCAGTAATATACCTCTTTTGGTTTGCGTGGTTAGCCTTCTTGTGCGCTACGGTGCGCTATTCGACGCAGATGTTTCAGCAGAACAGCTACCGCATAGAGCGCTACAACCGCTGGTTACGCTCTACGGGTGAGTGGCACTCTCGCGCCAATATGGTGGCATTAGCGGGTGCTGTGGCGACATACTTCACACAACACTGGGCGCTGCTTCTGCCTCTTGCTCTGTGGATGCTCACCATCGCCATCGCTGAGTTCTCGATAGAGTACAAGATTAAGCTCGCCTACACCATGCGTGTTAAGCGCCTGCTCGTGACGCGCTATCTGCTGGTGGCTGCAGCCCTCGTGGGTGCTCACTACCTCGATGACCGCTACGCCGTGCCCCTATTACTCGTTGCGACCTTCGACTACTGGATTATCCTTGCCAACGCCATAAACAAGCCTATGGAGGCGGCCATAACACGTTGGTACTACAACGACGCCAAGCGCATACTACGCTCCATGCCCCACTTGACCATCATAGGCATCACGGGCAGCTTCGGCAAGACATCTACGAAACACTTCCTCCACCGCGTGCTCTCGGAGCGCTACAATGTGCTTATGACGCCCGGTAACTTCAACACCACACTCGGCGTTGTGCGCACCATACGCGAGCATCTGAAACCCCACCACGAGGTGTTCATCGTGGAGATGGGAGCCAAGCAGCGTGGCGACATCAAGGAGATTTGCGACCTCGTGTGCCCACACATGGGCATCGTGACATCCGTAGGCGAGATGCACCTTGAGACCTTCGGCTCGGTGGAGAACGTGGCACGCACAAAGTTCGAACTTGTAGATGCGTTGCCCGCGGGTGGCTTCGGCATCGTGAACATCGACTCGGAGGCGGCACTCAACCACATCAAGGCTAACGGCATCAAGGTAAAGACCTATACCATAAATAGTTGCGAGGCAGACTACCGTGCAACAGACATAGTCTACTCTTCGCAGCGCACAACATTCAGCGTCAAGCATGGCGCAACAACGGATGAGGGCTACGCCACAAGTCTCTTGGGTCGTGGCAACATCCTCAACATCACCGCAGCGCTCGCCATAGCGGAGCAGATGGGCGTGAGCATCGAGGCGCGTCGTCGTGGCGTGAAACAGATTGAGCAGGTGGAGCACCGCCTGAGCATGCGCCGCAGTGGCAGTATCACAATCCTCGACGATGCCTACAACTCTAACCCTACGGGTGCGCGCATGGCACTCGAGGTGTTGGGTGGCTTCGAGACCGAGGGTGCAAGATATGTAGTAACACCAGGCTTCGTGGAGATGGGAGCTAAGCAGTATGACAACAACCGCGCATTCGGCCAAGACATCGCAGCATCGAGGGCCGATGGCGTATATGTGGTGAACGAGGTAAATCGCGAGGCTATAACCTCGGGACTCGAGGCTGCGGGCTACGACATGTCGCGTGTGGCTACCGTAGCATCATTCAAGGAGGCAATGGCGGAACTTCAGCCACGCCTCAAGGCGGGAGATGTGGTGTTGTACGAGAACGACCTGCCCGACTCATTCAAGTAGAAAAAGTAACTAAAAACGATATAAGACAATGAAAATCAATGTAGGTGTAATATTCGGAGGTCGCTCGGTGGAGAACGAGATTTCGGTTATCACAGCGGCACAGACCATGGCAGCGATGAACTGCGAGAAGTACAACATCGTGCCTATATACATCTCAAAGGAGGGTCACTGGTACACTGGCAACAAGCTCATGACTACGGACAACTACCGCGATATGAAGGCGTTGCTCGCATCGGTGGAGGAGGTATATTTCCGCCCCATATATGGCGACAACAAGCTCTACAAGGTGCGTAAGCCCATGTTTGGCAGCGATGTGGTGACAACAATAGATGTTATCCTTCCCTGCTTGCACGGCACATCGGGCGAGGATGGCTCGTTCCAGGGCCTCATCGAGATGACAGGCATACCCTACGCCTGCCCCAACCCCCTTGCTTCGGCAAACGGCATGGATAAGATTACGATGAAGATGATACTCAAGGAGAGCGGCATCCCCGTAATCGACTACATGTGGTTCTCTGACAAGGAGTGGCTCTCGGAGCAGGAGGCGTGTGTGGCGCGTGCCGAGGCGTTGAACTACCCTCTCATCGTGAAGCCCGCGAACCTCGGCTCATCCGTAGGCATTAAGGCGGTGCACAACCGCGAGGAGCTCGTGGAGGCCGTGGACAACGCCATCAAGTACTCGAAGCGTATCATAGTCGAGTGCCTCGTGGAGAAGCTCAAGGAGATAAACTGCTCGGTTTTGGGCGACTACTACGACTGCGTGCCCTCGGTATGTGAGGCACCTGTGCGCAGTGGCGAGATTCTCAGCTACGAGGACAAATACTTGGGTGGCGGCAAGAACAAGCCATCCGAAGGTATGCACTCTACTGTACGCGAGATTCCCGCAAACCTCCCCGAGGATGTTACGGCATTCATCCGTAAGACTGCGTGCCAGACCTTCCGCGTATTAGCCTGCGACGGCGTTTCGCGCATCGACTTCATGATTGACGAGGCCAACGGTAACATCTATGTCAACGAGATTAACACCATCCCTGGCTCATTGTCGTTCTACTTGTGGGAGGCTACAGGTGTGAAGTTCGACGAGCTCGTAGACCGCCTCATCGCCGTGGCATTCAAGCGTAAGCGCGACTCGGAGTTCAAGACGACAAGTTACTCGGAGAACATCTTCGCCTACCAGGCTAAGCATGGTGCGAAGCTCGGTGGTGCCAAGGGTAGCAAAAACTAACCATTAAAACGACAACCTTATGACTTCACTATACGACAACATAATCTTTGGTCCTGTGCGCTCACGCCGCTTGGGCATCTCGTTGGGTGTCAACCTATTGCCCATAGAGTCTAAGTTGTGTAGCTTCGACTGCATCTACTGCGAGTGTGGCTGGAACGCCGACCACCCCGGCAAGCGCCGCTTCAACGCCCGCGAGGATGTGCGCAACATGCTCGACGAGACTCTTGCAAAGATGGTCGGTGAGGGCACTCCCCCCGATGTCATCACCTTTGCGGGTAATGGCGAGCCCACGATGCACCCCGACTTCGAGGCGATAATCGAGGATACCATCGCGCTGCGCGACAAGCACTGTCCCAATGCCAAGGTATCGGTGCTCTCGAACGCTACGCAGATACACCGCGAGGATGTGCGCCGTGCACTAAAGCGTGTGGACAACAACATCCTTAAGCTCGACTCGGCATTTGACGCCACCGTGCAGCTTATGAACAAGCCTCAGGGCAACTACACCGTAGCACGCACCGTAGAGCTGCTCAAGATGTTCGAGGGCGACTTCATCCTACAGACCATGTTTTTGCGTGGCGAGTACCTCGGCAAGAGCGTGGACAACACCACTGAGGAGGAGGTTACTGCGTGGTTGAAGATTGTTAAGGAGCTTAAGCCCAAGCAGGTTATGGTATACTCACTCGACCGCGACACCCCCTGCCAGACAATCACAAAGGTGGAGAAGGATGACTTGCGCGCCATCGCCGAGCGCGTGGAGGCGTTGGGCATACCATGCTCCGTAGCATAGGGCATAAGTGTTCCGTCATTCCAAGGAAGAATAGCGACCGTGGGAATCTTCTTAACTAATTAGTAATGAGTAATTAGTAATGATATTATGAATGTCATTCTGAACGCACACTCGGTCATTCTGAGTGTAACGAAGAATCTCTCGGTGAGTGCTGACGTTCGACTGCTGTGCTATCCCGTAGATCCTTCGCTGCGCTCAGGATGACAAAACACAGCGAGGAGATGCTTCGCTTTCGCTCAGCATGACATACTGAGAGCGAAAGATTGCCACGGCTTGTTCCAAGCCTCGCAATGACGGAGTATAGCATCAGCCTCGCAATGACGTACAACAACAACTGAAAATATTATAAATTATAATAGTCTAAAAATATGGATTTTGAAGGTAAAGTAATGCAGATTCTCCCTGCTGTAACTGGTCAGTCGGCACGCGGCACATGGGAGCGTCAGACAGTAGTATTTGAGCAGCCTAACAAGCAGTATGGCAAGGAGATAGCTGTGACATTCATGAACAAGGGTCAGGAGGTAGCAAACCTCCGCGTTGGCGAGATGTACCTTGTGTCATTCGACATAGAGAGCCGCAACTATCAGGGTAAGTGGTACACCGATGTTCGCGCATGGCGTGTTCAGCCTCTACAGGCGGCAGCATCTGCACCCGCAGCAAACATGCCTCCATTTATGGAGGAACCACAGCCCTCATACGCTGCAGGCGCGGGTGTTGTTGACGATATGCCGTTCTAAGGAATTAGTAATGAGGAATTAGCAATTAGTAATATTAGATTACCACGAGCCTAACGGCTCTCGCAATGACGGAGTATTGTGTCATTCTGAACACTACGCTCTGTCATTCTGAGTGTAACGAAGAATCTCCTCAAAGCAGACCATAGACAACGTTGATAGTATGATTGTCATTGCGAGGAGGGCCTGCCCGACGTGGCAATCTCGTCGAAGCCGACCATAGACAACGTTGATAGTGTATTGACACTAAGGAGATTCTTCACTACGTTCAGAATGACATTCATAATATCATTACTAATTACTCATTACTAATTAGTTAAGAATATTTCCACGATCGCTATGCTCCCTCGGAATGACGGTGGATAGTGTGTAGCCAGCGAGGGGATGCTTCGCGTTGCTCAGCATCTCATAACGACAAGAATAATGGAGGTCACCTTGCGGGGTAGCCTCCATTCTCTTATTCTATATACTCTATATGTAGGAATATGTCCTCTCCAAGTTCCAGCGCGGGTCGCTCTCTAAAGAGTCCAAAGACCGCAGAACCCGAGCCAGACATAGCAGCATATACTGCGCCTGCATCCAACATCGACTGCTTCAACGCCTTAATCGCGGGGTGCGCCTCGAAGATATGAGGCTCAAAGTCATTCACCACGCTACCTTGCCACTCGCGCCTATCTCTCTTTAGCAACTCCGTAAGGCTCTCAACAGGCATCTTGGGTTTGATTCCCGAGTAGGCCTCCTTTGTAGATACGCCTTCGTTATTCGGCTTCGCAACCGCTAACCATAGACCTCTCAAGTCTACATCCGCGGGAGACATTATCTCGCCACGACCCTCACACAACTGCGGAGTGTTATAGACAAAGAATGGCGTATCGCTACCCAACTCCGCAGCCAACGATGCCAAGGTAGGCTTATCAAGTCCGAGGCTATACACCTCGTTAATGGCAACTATAACCGCGGTAGCATCCGACGAGCCACCACCCAAGCCTGCACCAAAGGGCACACGCTTATCCAACTTGATTTTCACGCCACCCACACAATAGCGCTCCTGCATAAGGCGTGCAGCACGCACACATAGATTCTTATCCGCGGGGCAGTCCACCTCGATACCCGAGCCCTCAAACTGCACGTCACAACCATCGATGCGTTCAACCTCCACCACATCGTAGAGTTCTCTTACGGGGAGCATCACAGTCTGCAATTCATGGTAGCCATCCTCACGCTTGCGCGTAACGAAGAGTCCGAGATTTATCTTGCAATTTGCCTTTACAATCATACCTTATTATATATAATGTACATAGCATCTACTTTGTAGCACATATGGCGTAGTCGCGCTGCAACTGCTCCTTTAGGTCGCTAATCGACGAGAAGCGCTTCTCATCGCGCAACTTCTCGACAAGCGTAATGCGTAGTCTACGGCCATACAAATCACCAGAAAAGCCTATTACATGGGTCTCAAGAAGCAACTCCTTGCCACCAACAGATGGTCTTATGCCCACATTAGACATAGCACGATAGAGCGTACCATTAATCTCAACACTCGAACGGTAGACACCTCGCTCAATATTCTTATACCCCTCGAGGCTCATATTTGCCGTAGGAAAGCCCAATGCGCGGCCTAACTTACGACCATGAACCACAACCTGCTCAATATCTATCATAGTTTGTTACTTTGTTATTTGACTGGTGAGCTTGCGCACAACACTATACTCCGAGAAGAACTCGCGCGCGAAGACTCGAATAATGGTATATAGAGGTATAGCCAAGAGCATACCCCATACGCCACCGATAAATCCCGCTATGAGGATAACAAGAAACACCTCCAACGGGTGCGCCTGCACTCGCTCTGAATAGAGCGTGGGTTGAATGACAAAATCGTCTATAATCTTTACGATAACAATAGTCGATAAAACGACAATTGTTGTATAGAAGATGCTATCGTTAATAGGTGTCAGCATTGATATTGCCACAGAGAGACATCCGCCAATAAAGGGACCAGCATAGGGCACTACATTCATTACGCCCATTATCAAGCCCACAACCAATGCATCGTTAACACCCATACCAAATATCATCAACACGATGGAGATAACCGTCATGAGGATGAGGCTCTCAACAAAGAGACCTATAAAGTAACGAGATAGCAACTTTGTTATAGAGTCTAATGCTCGGTATACATTCTCATGATATCGCTCAGGGAAGAAGAGCGCTACGCCCTTATAGAAGAGACCATCTTCACGCAAGAAGAAGAAGGTAATGAACGATATAGAGAAGAATGCAATTGCCAAGTTAAGGAGGTAGCTCGCCACATTTGCAAACAAGTCGACGCTAAACAGACTAAAGACCCTATCCTTTAGCATAACCTCAAGGCTGGGGACATCCACAGGTGAATACTGCTCGAGATATACTTCAACATCAACGAGCGACTGACGCACTACATGCGTAATCTCCACCCAATCGAGGTTCGACAACTCATATACCTTATTAAATACTAAAGGCATGAAGAGTGCAAGCAAACCACCCGCCACAATCCATATTACAACAAGTGTTATTGCCGCAGCAATACTACGCGAAACCTTGCGTCCGAAGATCTTCACGCGAGTGAGGATGCGGACAAGAGGACGGCCCAAAATTGCAAGGATAGCAGCAGCAGCAACGTAGACAACAATATGCCATAAATAGCCTACTACAGCGAGTACTGCAGCAATGATGATAACCGTAGCAAGACCCTTTATAATATTATCAGTAGACATATGGCAATCGTAATTTAATGACGTCTTAGACGAGCAATAGGAGTCTGTGAGCCGATGACAGGATCACCAATCTCAACAAAAAGTTCCGAATCTTTTGGGATGAGCAAATCTACACGCGAGCCAAACTTAATGAAGCCCATAACGCTATTTTGCTTTACTCTCTTGCCAGGCTTCATGTAGTTGACAATACGGCGCGCGATAAAGCCTGCAATCTGACGCATGAGAACCTTGCGACCATCCTTAAGGCGAATAACCGTAGTCGTACGCTCATTCTCGGTCGAAGACTTGGGATGCCAAGCAACGAGGAAGCGACCATGGTGATGCTTGGTATACTCCACTTCGCCACCAACAGGCAACCAGTTCATGTGCACGTTAGTCACAGACATAAAGATTGAGATTTGCATCATCTCACCCTTGAGATACTCATCATCTTTTACAATCTCTGTTACAACAACTCGTCCATCACAAGGCGAGAAGATGAGTTCGTCATCATGAATCTGCACACGACGAGGCTCGCGGAAGAATGCCGCAACAAAGAACCAAAATATGAGAAGGAAGCCCGCCATGAACCATAGGTATGCCTCCCACTCCTTGATGAAGAAGAAGACAAGCAACCATATGGAAAGACATACGAGACCCGTAACTGTTATGATTATGTAACCCTCCTTATTAATCTTCATAGGTATCTATAATATTAGGTTAGTTTACAAATTTTCGAGGATAAACGAAGCACCAATGAGGTATACAAAGGCAAAAGGCGATGAGATAAGCAACGCATCAAAGCGGTCGAGAATGCCGCCATGGCCAGGGATGATATTACCCGAATCCTTGATATTTGCCTCACGCTTAAACATCGACTCTACAAGGTCACCAAAGACACTTGTCACAGCAACCACAATCGCCAAGCCAAGCCACATTACAAGACCACCGCCAACAACAAATGAGCCAATAGCACCCATGACTAATGCTCCGATGATACCTCCAACGAAGCCCTCCCATGACTTCTTGGGCGAGATGCGTGGACACATCTTATGCTTGCCAATGGTAACACCCGTAAGATAGGCAAACACATCGTTACCCCATACAATAAATAGGTAGAAGAGGAATGCCTCAGGCGCCCACTCTCCAGTAATGAGCAGGGGAATAAAGAGCATAAGCGACATTGGGTATGCGACATAGCAGACACCCATAATCGTAGTTGCTATATTGCGTAGTGGAGTCTTCGAGTCGTGGAAAAGTTCCACGATGAAGCACAAAGGCAACAATACCGAGAAGTACAATACTCCACCGATAAGCATATCTGCTCCAAACTGCGAGTTAATGGGATCGACCCACCCCTCAAAGAGGAAGAAACAGGTAACAAAGAGTACAATGCCCGAGGCAAGACCAAGGACAGTGCGAGGGCGAGCACCAGTTGCTGTGGCGATATTGTAGAACTCCCACATACCAAAAACGACAATCAGCAACAGAAAGCCACCATAGGCATACTTACCACCGTAGGCAGCACCAAGCACTATACCCAGCAATACGGCACCACTCATGGTGCGTACTAAGAGATTTCGCATTTTATCGCTCATAGCTCAAACTATTTACTCCTCCTTCGAAGCTTTATCCTCTTGCGAAGGTTCAATTACATACTTAATATCCGAGCCGTCGGCAGTTGCTACAGTTGCACCCTCCTCCGACTTTGACTCCTCAACGACACCACTCTCCGCAGCCTTGAGCGCCTCGAGCTCCTCCTTAGCAATCTGCTGCGCACTCTTGCCAATAACAGTCTCTATATCCTCCGAGAAGATTGTCTCTTTCTCGAGCAAGATATCAGCGATACGCTCAATGTTTTCTCGCTCCTGATTGATAATCTCGCGTGTCATAACGACAACCTCATCTACGATGCGGCGAACCTCCTCGTCAATCATCTGTGCTGTCTGCTCCGAGAAGGGCTTAGTGAAGACATCGCGCTGACCCGTAGTGTCGTAGTAGCTGATGTTTCCTACCTTGGGACTCATGCCATAGTATGCCACCATAGCATATGCGGTCTTTGATGTACGCTCAAGGTCGCTGATAGCACCCGTAGAGGTTACCCCCATAAGCTCCTGCTCTGCAATGCGACCACCGAGCAATCCCGCCATCTTGTGCATAAAGTGCTCGACATTGTGGTTAACACGCTCCTCAGGCAGGTACCATGTAGCGCCAAGTGAACGACCACGAGGGATGATAGTAACCTTCAACACAGGGTCGCAGTTCTTCAATCGCCACATCACCACAGCGTGGCCCACCTCGTGGATTGCTGTAGAGCGGCGCTCTTCAGGTGTCATAGGCATATTACGACGCTCCAAGCCGCCAACGATACGATCAATAGCAGCAAGGAAGTCCTCCTGCATTACACACTTATGGTCGTTACGAGCAGCAATCAACGCAGCCTCGTTACATACGTTTGCAATATCAGCACCCGCAAAGCCTGGAGTCTGCTTAGCCAAGAACTCACGGTCGAGCTTATCATCAAGTTTCAACTTCTTGAGGTGTACATCGAATATCGCCTTGCGCTCCTTGACATCGGGGAGTCCCACCTCAATCTGTCGGTCAAATCGACCAGCACGCATAAGCGCCTTATCCAAGATATCAACGCGGTTGGTAGCAGCCAACACGATTACGCCAGCATTTGTCTGGAAGCCATCCATCTCTGTGAGCAACTGGTTAAGCGTATTCTCACGCTCATCATTACCCGAGAAGCCCGAGTTCTTACCTCGTGCACGACCGATAGCATCAATCTCATCAATAAAGACGATACAAGGTGCAGCCTTCTTTGCCTGATCGAATAGGTCGCGAACGCGCGACGCGCCGACACCCACAAACATCTCTACGAAGTCAGAACCCGAAATCGAGAGGAAGGGAACATTAGCCTCACCAGCAACAGCCTTTGCAAGAAGGGTCTTACCTGTTCCTGGAGGGCCTGCCAAGAGAGCACCGCGTGGAATCTTTGCACCCAACTCTTTGTACTTATTTGCATTCTTAAGGAAGTCCACAATCTCCATAATCTCGATTTTAGCCTCCTCCAAACCTGCAACATCCTTGAATGTCACTCGGTCCTTATTATTCTTATCCGACACCTGAGCGCGAGCCTTACCCACATTCATAATGCCACCGCCGCCACCGCCAGCACCACGAGCCATAGAGCGCATTATAAAGATCCAAACTAAGATGATGAGAATCCAGGGTAGGAAGTCCACAACATAGTCCCAGAAGCCCTTCTGCGAGCGACTCCACACGATCTTCACAGCCTCCTGCTCAGGATTATTCTCTCTTGCTACAGCCTCGGCTGCCTGCAACTCCTCCTTAAAGAGCTGTGCATCGCCGTGCGACGTAAAGGTAATCTGAACTCCCGAGCGAGGCATCTCCTTGAAACGATCCTCCTTTACCAAAGTGTCGATATGCTCCTTGTGGAGATATACACTCATATTCTCATGGTCAAGTACCTCGATGCGTTTCACCGAACCACCCTCGATAAGCTCCTCAACCATCTGCCAGTCGCCCTTGACTGGCGTGCGACCCGAGTCGCTAAAAATTGCGTAGGCGATAATACCTACAGCCACCACCGCCCAAAACCACATGAAATTGAAGCGTGGCTTTGAGGAGGGGCGATTATTTAATTGCGCCATTTCTCTATCTCTTCAACTTTTTTCATTTCACACTTTTAGACACAACGCTACTCACCAAACTCATAGCGCTTCATAGGGGCATCTGCCCACAACTCCTCCAAACGATAATACTCACGCATATCGGTCTGGAATATATGAACGATAACATCGTTATAATCCATAGCCACCCAGAAGGCATTCTGACGACCCTCTACACGCATGGGCCACTCACCCATAACCTCGAACACCTTATCCTCAATACCTCCAGATATAGCATCTACCTGTGTAGTTGAATCAGCATGACAGACCACAAAATGCGAACAAATAGCTCCATCAAATCCCGACAAATCGAGCGATACAATACCCTTACCCTTCTTATCATCGATGGCCTCTACTATCGTGTCAATTAGTCTCTGCAAGTTTTCCATAGTTTTATTAAGTTGTTTTACAATTATTTACATTACTCTTTAATCTCGCCTTGCGCTCAATACACACATCTATATAAACGCACGCACGCGATAAATTCTTGCAAATATAAGCAAAAAAAGTGAAATATCAAACTTCAAATAGACTAAATTTTATCACACCACAATACATTAAACACGTAGAAAAAATCGACGTTACCACAAATCGAAAAATTTAACAATCAATTGTTTGCATATGACATTTTTTTATTAATTTTGCGGCGGGCATGGTGCACCATACACCAGAGGCCCATAACCCCCTAAAATTCGAGAGGAACACGACAGAGGTGTTAATCTTGAAAACACATAGCCAACAACAACCAAGCAGTACCCATGACCGATTGAGTATTGAGGGGTGTTGTATTGCATTTTAAATAGTGCAATAATAGCACATTGATTAGATTTAGAAACACAAACAACACAAACAATTTACAAGAAACGATGATTCGCAAAGTACTACTATCACTTCTTGCAGCGCTAATATGCTATAGTGCTGATGCACAGGTCGCAAAATGGTTAATAAACCCCGAGTTCGACTCTATTACCATCAACAATATTGGTCTATTAGAAGTTACCAAAAACAAGAAAGTTGGTCTTTACGATAGAAACGGAAACGAGCTTATTGCAATAGAGTATGATGACATTCATCCATTCTATGAGGGATATGCTCTACTGTTCAACAACAATCAATTTGTAGGCTTTGCCAATGAGGATGGCAAAATCGTCGACCTCTCAACAATGGGCTTTCAACTCAAAGAGGGTGCTGACAGATTTAGCTGCGGTCGTCTGCTTGTATACAACACAAATAGACAGGGTAACATATATCGATTTCTCGATACTGAGGGTAACCCCATCAACGGAGTATACCTCTCGGCAAACCCCTTTATCGAGGGCTACGCTTCAGTTGAGACCCCTATCTACGATAGCGACCCCATTGAGGCACAACCCGACATGATTGACGTGAATGGAACCCCTGTCACATTTGGCAACGAGAAGAAGTCCAACGTACAATTCATCAGCTCGTTCAGAGATGGTACAGCCATTGCCATAATCAAGAATAAGTTCTACACCGTACACACAGATGACTTTACACCTGTGCAGATGTACACAGACTCTCTCATGAATAACAAGTCTAAGATTGTATCTGAGTATAGTGTTGTAGACAAGCGCGATATGGGTGATGGACGACTACTCGTTAAGGCACGCAACGCCGTCTTCATTTTCAACCAGCACAACCAGCTTAACGAGTATAAATATGATAATTATGAGCCAGTGAAGTTCCCCGTAAAGGAGGAGATGTCACGCACTATACCTGCTTCACATTTTACTATAACCGAGGAGAATGAGTTGTACGGCATGCTATACAATGGCGACACACTTCTTCCCCCTCAGTTCGAAGAGGTTATAGCAACCGAGGACAACATTGCCATAGTGCGTACCAATGGCAAGTTTGGTGTTGTTACAGTTGACCCAAAAAGTCAAATCACTTTTACCATCAACGATGGTGAACATGTGCCATTTAGACACGACACACAAGTTATTACACTCAAGGCTAACCTGCCCAAATTTATCCAGCAGGCTGAAATCATAAGTTGCAGTGAGGATTGCAGCATCGATTACTCTACATATAACGATGGCGTCCGAAACATTAGAGGTTACTTCCCTTCGTGCAACTGCAACATCAAGATTCCACAGGACATCACAGAGACACCATTGGAGCACACATATGAGTTCAGACTCAATTACGATGGTCTAATCTCAAAGACCATACCCGTCAATGTACAGGAGTGGTATGTAAAGTACTATACTGTCAACGTCAAGACCAAGGAGATGCAAGTTAGCACGCATAACGATGCCATCACTATCGAGATTGAGGTTGTAAAGAGTGAAACCGTTTACGACTCAAGAACCTACTACAAGGATGTGGCAATACTCCAAATCAACGAAGATGGCACGACTACAAAGCTCATCTCAAACCAGATTAACGACATACTCTATACCTTTACCCTCTCATATGAGGAGATAACAACTCCTGCAATCAAATTTATAATTCTCTTAACAGAGACAGGTTGCCCAACAATGGAGTATCCATACATCATCCGTTTCAACCTTCCTGAAAAGAGTGATGAGACAGCGTCAGAGCCACAAACAATCACCGCTACGGTAGAGGCTGGACAGAATAGTTCAACCATATCACAGCGTGTAAGCATCACAACAAAGAGCACTGATGTCGAGATGCTTACAGAGGTTGAGTCATCAATAACTGTGAATAATAATAAATAGCCACTTATCGATACCATGGAGAGACCCGATACACTCCTCGACAGCGAGCAACCGAGAGTATGCTTAGAGCCCAATAGTCTACTAAAGGATGACACCTATCGCATAGTGTCACTTTTGGACGAAGGAGGTTTTGGCAAGACATACATCGCAGAGCATATTGTCATGCAACGCAAGGTGTGTATCAAGGAGTTCTTCATTAATGGATATTGCTCGCGCGACACTACCAATCGCGTAGGCGCGTCATCGCCACAGTTCGAGAATTTAATAGATGAGCTCAAGCGTAAGTTCATCAAGGAGGCCATGATTCTTGCCGCAATGGATCATCCAAACATTGTCAATGTGTATGATTCCTTTACTGAAAACAACACGGCATACTACGTCATGGAGTATATCGAGGGTGAGTCTCTTCGAAATATAATACGCAATGGAGGTGCTATGAGCGAGAATCAAGCCCTCGCGTATATGGAGGAGATAGCCAAGGCCGTAGCCTACATCCACGAGCACAAGATGTTACACCTCGACATCAAGCCGAGCAACATTATGGTACGCAATTCTGACAGCAGAATTGTTCTAATCGATTTTGGCCTCACCAAGCACTACAACGAGAGCAATGGAAATCAGACCTCTCAGTCACGCTCAGGCACAAGCGATGGATATGCTCCTATAGAGCAGTACGACGGTGGTATAGAGCACTTCTCGCCCGAGACAGACATATACGCTCTCGGCGCGACACTCTTCACCATGCTCACAGCGCAAGTACCACCCAAGGCCTCTGTGGTAGACCTTTCGACACTAATATCACCCACACACAAATTATCGGCTCGAACGCAAAAGGCAATCAAGAGCGCCATGCAGTTTAATCGCAAAAAGCGACCACATTCAGTTGAGGAGTTTATGGCGATTTTGAACAACAAAAGAGCTACAAATAAAAAGGGCAAGAGGCCACTATTAATAGCTCTTGTCATTACACTTATTTCGCTATCTGCAGCAGCCATACTATTCCTGGGCAGAGAGAAAACATCCGACCAAGATATTAAAGAGGATAGAGTTGACACACAGACAATTATAACCGAAGCAAAGGACCTATTTCAGACAGGAGATGAGGTTGCTGGTTTCGAAAAAATGATGGAGGCAGCCGAGTATGGAAACCAGGACGCAATGCTCGAAATAGCCAAGTGCTACAAGTTGGGTATAGGCACAAATACCGACATTAATAAGGCTATCGATTGGTACAAGAGATGTGCCGAAAAGGGCAACACATCGGCCATGTTCAATCTTGGTATATGCTATAATGAAGTTGGCAGCAACCATGATATGGCAAAGGCTATAGAGTGGTACACAAAGGCCGCAGAGAACAATCATGCAGCAGCACAATTTCAGCTCGCAAGCATATACCTAAATGGTCGTTTTGTCGATAAGGATTCTGAGCGCGGCTTCGAGTGGCTTACTCAATCAGCCAATAATGGTTACGACAGGGCACAGTACTACTTAGGTTTATGCTATATCAATGGAGGTGATATGGTTGAGGGTGTGCAACCAAATCTTACCATAGCTGTACAATGGTTTGAGAGGTCTGCAGCACAGGACTATATTGAAGCCATCGAGGCGCTTGCAGAGTGCTGTGAGAATGGCTGGGGCACGCCCAAAAATAGGGAGCGTGCAGATAGTCTATATAAGCGCGCACAGAGCTTAGGTCAATCACATTAGACCTCACCAAAAAGGCACTCGCCATACTAAGTATAGTCCCGCAATCGCGGGATTTTTTCTTTAATACTTGATAGAATATGTTTTGTAGTTTAGAAATATTTTTATATCTTTGTGCGTTTAATGTAGCGACTTTATATTGAAAATATAACAAAGACAATTATATGAGCACCGAACAGGAAAAAGCAATGAAACACGAGGAGGAGTATTCAGCGTCGAATATTCAAGTCCTCGAGGGTTTGGAGGCCGTGCGTAAGCGCCCCGCGATGTACATCGGCGATATTGGTGAGAAGGGTCTCCACCACCTTGTTTACGAGGTTGTGGACAACTCTATTGACGAGGCATTGGCAGGTTACTGTACCGACATCTATGTAACTATCAACGAGGACAACTCTATCTCAGTTCGAGACAACGGTCGTGGCATCCCCACCGACTGGCACGAGAAGGAAGGTAAATCGGCTCTTGAGGTAGTACTTACTGTACTCCACGCAGGTGGTAAGTTCGATAAGGGTAGCTACAAAGTATCTGGTGGTCTTCACGGCGTGGGTGTATCGTGCGTTAACGCCCTCTCTACACTCCTTATCGCAGAGATTCACCGTGGCGGTAAGATCTACAAGCAGACATACTCTAAGGGTGCTCCAACATCAAAGGTTGAGATTGTTGGCGACTGCGAGGATCGTGGTACAACAATCACCTTTAAGCCCGATGCAGAGATTTTCGCACTTACTCAGGAGTACAAATATGCAATCCTTGCTAACCGTCTCCGTGAGCTTGCATTCCTCAACAAGGGCATTCACCTCACACTTACCGACCACCGCGTAAAGGATGAGGAGGGCAACTCGCTCTCTGACCACTTCTACTCGGAGCATGGTCTCTCGGAGTTTGTGGAGTACCTCGACGCTACACGCGGCCAGAAGATTATAGAGAATATCATCTACCTCGACACTGAGGAGAGCGGCGTACCCGTGGAGGTGGCAATGCAGTACAACGACTCATACTCGGAGAATGTACACTCCTACGTTAACAACATCAACACCATAGAGGGTGGTACCCACCTTACAGGTTTCCGTTCGGCACTTACTCGTACACTTAAGAAGTACGCTGAGGAGAGCGGCATGCTCGCAAAGCTCAAGTTCGACATCAACGGTGACGACTTCCGCGAGGGTCTCACAGCCGTAGTATCGGTAAAGGTTGCGGAGCCACAGTTCGAGGGTCAGACAAAGACCAAGCTCGGCAACGACGATGTTGCAGGTGCGGTTAACCGCGCCATGTCGGCAGCCTTGAGCAACTACCTCGAGGAGAACCCCAAGGATGCTAAGGCCATCGTGCAGAAGGTAATCCTTGCAGCACAGGCACGCCATGCAGCACGCAACGCTCGTGAGGCTGTTCAGCGCAAGACCGTGTTGTCGGGTGCGGGTCTTCCTGGTAAGTTGGCGGACTGCACCAGCCGCGACCGCTCTATTGCCGAGATCTTCTTCGTCGAGGGAGACTCTGCGGGTGGTACAGCTAAGCAGGGCCGCGACAGAAACTTCCAGGCTATCATGCCTCTTCGTGGTAAGATTCTCAATGTTGAGAAGGCACAGGAGCACCGCATGTGGGAGAACGAGGAGATCAAGAACATGTTTACGGCGCTTGGCGTGTCTATCGGTACTGCTGAGGATAGCAAGGCGTTGAACCTCGAGAAGCTCCGCTACGACAAGATTATCATCATGACCGATGCCGATGTCGACGGCTCACACATCGCAACACTCATGCTCACCTTCTTCTTCCGCAAGATGAAGGCGCTCATCGAGAATGGTCACATCTACATCGCTACCCCACCTCTCTACCTTGTTAAGAAGGGTAAGCAGGAGCGTTACTGCTGGACAGACAAGGAGCGCGACGAGATTACTGCAGAGTTTGGCGCTAAGGGCACACACATACAGCGATACAAAGGTCTTGGTGAGATGAACGCACAGCAGTTGTGGGACACCACCATGAACCCCGACACTCGTATCTTGCGTCAGGTGACAGTGGAGAATGCCGCAGAGGCCGATCGCATATTCTCAATGCTCATGGGCGACGAGGTGCCCCCACGTCGTGAGTTTATCGAGAAGAATGCGCACTATGCTAACATTGATGCTTAAACAAGAAGCCGTCTAACAAGGCTACTTCTAAATAATAATGAATGGGGTTGCGCTGAATGGTGTGACCCCTTGTTATAAACAACCCATACCATGAAAGTAACAGTTATTGGCGTTGCTGGCGGCACAGGCTCTGGTAAGTCGACACTCGTAAAACGCCTACAAGAGGCATTCCGCAACGACGACGTAGCAACACTATGCCACGACTTCTACTATAAGGCGCACCCCGAACTCACATACGAGGAGCGCACAAAGCTCAACTACGACCACCCCGCAGCCTTCGACACCGACATGCTTGTGGAGCACATCCGCACGCTCAAGTCGAATGTACCCATCGAGCACCCCGTATACTCCTTCGTCGACCACAACCGCACCGACGAGCGCGTCTTGGTAAAACCCTCGCGCGTCATCATCGTCGACGGTATCCTCATCTTTGAGAACAAGGAGTTGCGCGACCTTATGGACATCAAGGTCTTCGTAGACACCGACGCCGACCTACGCCTTGCACGCCGCATCTTGCGCGATGTGTGTGAGCGTGGCCGTACTATGCAGTCGGTCATCGAGCAGTACACAACAACTGTGAAGCCCATGCACGAGGAGTTCGTTGAGCCGTCAAAGAAGTATGCAGATGTGATTATCCCAGAGGGTGGTTTCAACTCCGTTGCCGTGGGCATGCTTATTGAGAACATCCGCTCGCTTATCAGCAAGGAGTAGCCCCGCGCTCACAACACCATGTCATACTGAACGCTACACTTTGTCATTCTGAACGCAGTGAAGAATCTCGAGGTCTCCGTGGCGGTGGACGATAGTGTAAACCTTGAGATCCTTCGTTTCACTCAGGATGACATAGAGCCGACCATGGCGAGGGGATGCTTCGCGTTACTCAGCATGACATAGCATAGAGCCAACACGATGACACTATACACCGTCATTGCGAGGCTTGGAACAAGCCGTGGCAATCTCTTACGCTCAGCATGACATATAACTAACAATTTCACTCCATGGACTTTAGGTTAGTCGCAGGATACGCGCCCACGGGAGACCAGCCCGAGGCGATAGAGAAGATGGTGCAGTCGATTGCCCATGAGGGCAGTCGTGGCACCACCCTCCTTGGTGTGACTGGCTCGGGAAAGACCTTCACCGTAGCCAACGTCATCGAGCGACTAAACCGCCCCACGCTCGTCATCAGCCACAACAAGACCCTCGCGGCGCAGTTGTATCAGGAGTTCAAGAACTTCTTCCCCGAGAATGCCGTGGAGTACTTCGTGTCGTACTACGACTACTTCCAGCCCGAGGCCTACATCCCCTCTACCGACACCTACATCGAAAAGGACCTCGCAATCAACGACGAGATTGAGCAGATGCGCCTCAAGACCGTGGCTACGCTGCTCTCGGGCCGTAGGGATGTCATCGTCGTGTCGAGCGTCTCGTGCATATATGGTTGCGGTAACCCCGAGGCCTTCCACGCCGCCGCCATCGAACTAAAGGTGGGCGATAGGCACAACCGCAACGACCTACTTATCAGGCTCGTAGATGCACTCTACACACGCACGGAGTTGGCGCTTCTGCCCTCTACATTCCGTGTCACGGGCGAGACTATAGACATCATGGCGTCGTTTGGCGAGTTCGGCAACCAGTGCTTCCGCATCATGTTCTTCGACCGCGAGATTGAGGCCATCTACAGCATCGACCCCGAGACGGGCCAGAAGCTGTCATCTTTGGACACCGTTACCATCTACCCCTCGAACCTCTTTGTCACCACACGCGAGAGCATAAACCGCGTTGTGGAGGAGATACGAGAAGACCTTGCAAAGCAGATAGCATTCTTTGAGCGCGAGGGCCGCGAGCTTGAGGCACAGCGCATTAAGCAGCGCGTGGAGTACGACATAGAGATGATTAACGAACTGGGCTACTGCTCGGGCATCGAGAACTACTCACGCTATATGGATGGCCGTGCCCCAGGCTCGCGCCCCTTCTGCCTTATCGACTACTTCCCCAAGGACTTCATCACCGTCATCGACGAGAGCCATGTCACCGTGCCTCAGGTGCGCGGCATGTTTGGTGGCGACCGCTCGCGTAAGGAAAACCTCGTTGAGTATGGCTTCCGCCTCCCCGCCGCGTTGGACAACCGCCCCCTCAAATTTGAGGAGTTCGAGCGCCTTGTGCCGCAGTCTATATATGTGAGTGCTACACCCGCAGACTACGAGATTGCCGATAGCGAGGGCGAGGTTGTTGAGCAGCTCATACGCCCCACACACATCGTCGACCCACCCTTGCGTCTACGCCCCTCGGAGCACCAGATAGATGACCTTTTAGACGATATAAACCGCGTTGTGCACCGTGGCGAGAAGGTCATCGTCACGACCATCTCGAAGCGCTCGGCAGAGGATATGTCGGGCTACCTCGACCGCATAGGCATCCGCAACCGCTACATACACTCCGACATCGAGACCCTTAACCGCATCCAAATCCTCGAGGACATGCGCGAGGATAGGATTGATGTCATCGTGGGCGTCAACCTCCTCCGCGAGGGCATCGACCTCCCCGAAGTTAGCCTCGTTGCCATTATTGATGCCGACAAGGAGGGCTTCTTGCGTAATGTTAGGGCGATAACGCAGATTGCAGGCCGCGCCGCCCGCCACACCAACGGACAGGTAAACCTCTATGGCGACCGCCTCACGGGCACACTGCGCACCTCACTCATCGAGAGCAACCGCCGCCGTGCCAAGCAGATAGCCTACAACCTCGAGCATGGCGTTCTTCCTCGCCGTGCCAAGAAGAGTGGCACAGGAAGCGCGCTGCTCACTGAACGCACAGCAGAGGAGAGCAAACAACCCGTACTATACAATAGTCCCGATGTTATCTCTGAGGGTGTAGCAGAGGCTATGGAGGGTTACACCACAACACCCAGCACATCTACACTTCAGGGCTCATTAGAGACCCTTATAGAGGAGGCGCGCAAAGCTATGGAGGAGGCAGCAAAATCACTCGACTTTGTTGCAGCAGCAAAACACCGCGACCGAATGCGAGAACTTCAGAAGTTAGCAGAACAGAGCAAATAGGCTACATTAAAGTGTGGCATCTACATATTTTTAATATAGAAGCATTGTGTTTCGCAAGAATAGTATTAATTTTGTAGAAACATATCGTCAAAATTGAAACATAAAAACAGAATATTATGGCAGGAAAAGTCCCAACTCCTCACATCGGAGCACAGTATGGCGAAATCGCCGACAGAGTAATCATGGCAGGTGACCCACTACGCGCAAAATTTATGGCGGAGAACTTCTTAGAGAACCCCGTGCAGTACAATAATGTGCGTGGCATGCTCGGCTACACTGGCACTTATAAGGGTAAGCGAGTATCTGTTCAGGGCCACGGTATGGGCATACCATCAATCGGCATATACACCTACGAGCTCTTCAACTTCTACGACGTGAAGCGCATCATACGCTGCGGCTCTGCAGGTGCCTACGACCCCAACCTCAAGCTCGGCGATGTAGTATTCGCGATGGGTTCTTGCACCGACTCTAACTATGGAGCGCAGTTCAACCTCCCAGGCACATTTGCCCCCATTGCCGACTTCGAACTATTGCGCTCTGCAGCAACAAAGGCCGAGGAGCTTGGCATTGACTACAAGGTGGGTAATGTCTTGGCAAGCGACGTATTCTATGGCGACGACGCTGAGAACTGGAAACAGTGGCAGAAGATGGGTGTATTGGCAGTCGAGATGGAGGCCACAGCACTCTATATGAATGCTGCACGCGCAGGAAAGAGCGCACTCTGCATCTGCACAATATCTGACTCATTGGTACACGGCACAGCATGCTCTGCCGAGGAGCGTCAGACATCCTTCACCAATATGATGAAGATTGCCTTCGACATCATCTAAAACTTAAGGGGGGCAATTCCCCCTTTTTTTTCTAACTATGTCAACAACTATTGAGCGCATACCCGCAATTGTAGCAGCGCAGCGCGCCTACTTTCGCAGCCACGAGACCCTCGATATAGAGTTTCGCTTCGCGATGTTGCAGAGGCTACGCGAGGCTATTATCAAGCACGAAAAGAGTCTGACAGATGCGCTCTATCTCGACCTACACAAGAGCTACGAGGAGGCATACCTCACAGAGATAAGCATCGTCGTGGGCGAGATTGACAACTTCATAAAAAACCTTTCGCGTTGGGCTGCGCCGTCAAAGAAAAAGACACCATTAAAGCTAAAGCCCGCAAAAAGTGCAATCATAACAGAGCCGCTTGGCGTAGCGCTAATCATCGCACCATGGAACTACCCCGTGCAGCTACTACTCAACCCGCTTGTGGGCGCAATTGCTGCGGGATGCACCGCGATATTGAAGCCATCGCCCTATGTTCCCAATGTGTCAGCAGCATTGACAAAACTAATTGAGGAGTGCTTTAGCGAGGAGTATGTCGCCATAGTGCAGGGACATCGCGAGGTAAATAGCGCACTCTTAAAGGAGCGCTATGACATCATCTTCTTTACGGGCTCTCCCGACCTCGGTCGCGTGGTTATGCGCGCAGCAGCCGAAAACCTAACACCAGTAATCTTGGAGTTGGGAGGCAAGAGCCCCGTGGTTGTGGACAAGAGCGCCAACATCGAAATCGCGGCTAAGCGCATAGCATGGGGCAAGACCATAAATGCGGGTCAGACCTGCATCGCTCCCGACTACTTGCTTATCCATCCCGAGGTTAAGGAGCAGTTTATCGAGGCATTCAGGCGCGCCATAGTAGAACTACATGGCGAGGATGTGCACGAGAGCAAGCACTATGTCCGTATGGTCTCGGCAAAGGCATTTGAGCGCGTTAGTGGCTACCTCACAGATGGTACTATACGCCACGGAGGCATAGTGGATGCTTCGGATAGGTATATAGAGCCTACGCTACTGGATAATGTCTCGGTTGATAGCGCCGTAATGCGCGAGGAGATATTTGGCCCTGTACTGCCAATAATTGAGATAGATGGCATAGACCAAGCGATAGAGTTTATAAACGATAGGGAGAAGCCCTTAGCGTTGTATGTATTTGCCGATGAGGCGAGTGCCAAGCGCGTCATAGCGTATACATCGTCGGGAGGTGCCTGCATCAACGATGTTATCATGCATATCGCCAACGAGCATATGCCCTTTGGTGGCGTGGGTAACTCAGGCATGGGGCGCTATCATGGGCGCGACTCGCTCTACACCTTCTCGCACCGTCGTGCGGTGTTAAATAATCCGACATGGTCCGACCCACCCTTTAGGTATATGCCCTACAAGTGGTTCAAAAAAATAAAGAGGCTGCTATAAGCGGCCTCTTCTCGCATTATACTGGCGAATAATATTGTCGATATATGCCTCAAGTTCGGGAGTGTCGATAATCTCCACATCATCAAGAAGTCCCATAACGAAGCGACCCACACCTACATAGTTGCAGACCATCGTATCAAGCAACCAGTGCGTATCATCTACGGGTTTGATATCTCGCTCTGCCAAGGGATACTCCTCAATAAGGAGGTTACGCGCCAACATGCCGAGTCTCAGGCACACTCTATGCTGTTCAAAACCCGTCATACGGAAGATGTCTATAAATCCCTGCTCATGCTTCTCGGCGCACTGCCATGGTGTATCGAGCACCTCAACCGAACCGATACGCGCAACCTTAAAGAGTTTGTTTAGACCACTCTCAGGCTCATAACACCACAACTGCACATAGTTTGTCGTAAATCCAAATGGCTCTACCACCCTATTGCGTGTTATGCCAGCGTGCGACGAGGCGTAATCTACAAGCACGGCTTGGCAGCGATTCTCAATGGCCTCCTGCAAACGGTTTACATTCTGGGCATTCTTACCCTTGACAATACTCGCCGCCATAGCCGTAGAGTTATATACTGTTGTTAGCTTGCGACGTAGATTTTGTTTAAGGACATTGGTATCATCAAGGCCGTCGAGGAGTTGATTGAAGATGTGCGCCTCCTCATCAGTAAAGTGTACAAGCTGCGATATATCCTTGAAGTAACGACTCTCCTTGCCGAGTTTGTAGACGCCACCCTCGAGTTTATGCACCACAAAGCCCGCATTTTTGAAGGTATCGATATATCGGTAGATGGAACGATACGACGTGTCGAGGCGCTCGGCGAGATCCTCGACAGTGTAGTTTACGTTTGCCGTCATCAGCTTCATCAGCTTTAGAAGGCGCTCAACTTTGGGTTGTTCCACAGTGCTACTTCTCTACGAATATCTGGAAAATAAGTGGCGTGAATGCCTGAATTTCGGTAGATGTTGTAGTAACAGTAACTGATGTATCTGCTCCACTATTATAGTTATAGTTGTAGCCATAATAGTAGGGATTATAACCATAGTAACCGTTGTTGTACATATTACCATAACCATAGCCGTAGTAGCTATTCATGTAGTTCATGTAGTTATAGTAGTTAGCATAGTCGTAGTATGCCTGATTGCTATTTGTCGTAGTAGAGGTTGTTGCACCAGTCTTACCCTCAAGGCCGTAAGCGTAGGTAGAGACGGTGATTATTGTAGCCCACTGACCGAGACGGAGCGTTGGGATGGAGTAGTTCCAAGCAAGGATATAACTGTTGTCCTCGGGATTAGCGGTAGTGAATGAGAGTGCCTCGCCCTCGCTATCCACCTTGCCATATATAATCTCCTTAACCTCATCGATATTTGTGTCGAAGATAAATCCATCGAGGAAACGACCTATATACCAAACTTTTACAGTAGACTTCGTATTTACCGAGTCGGCCTCAAGTACATCGTCATAACTAATACCTGCACCAAAACGCTCAACAAGAGCCTCATTGATGCGACGGTCGAGGTCGTTAAGGTTAGCATATACCTCACCCGCCTGATACTTGTTCTCCGAAACATCCTCGCGGTCGTACATCAACTTATCTGCAGCTACAGCATCGAAGTTGAACATCTGATGTGCAGGCGAGTATGAGTAGTTTACCAAGAGGTGCTCCAACGTATCTATGGGCTGGTGCCAACGTCCATCGAAGAACTCCAAGGGGCGAGTGTCAACCACCTCATCACCCTCGGCACGCGACATGACGCTACGACGGCGAGCATTAGTCTCCTTGTCCTGCTCAACGGGAGCCTTATGCTCAGTGCATAAGCCACCATTAGCGTTTGCAAAGGCCTCAACATGACTACCCTCGTACGCCACAGGGTTTGCCACATGGCCATAGATGGTAACGTCAACGACCAATGGCTTATTCTCCTCCATGGCATACTGCCCCTCGTAGCCACCATCAGCACTCTCGCTCGCCATAATAGCAGAGGGGAGATACAAACGCATCTTTGTACCATAGCGTACCTCGAACTCCTCGCCATCGATGTTCAACTTATTGAATGTTGCGAGGTAGGTACCCTCCATCATTGTTGTCGACTCCTTGCCACTAAAGCGGAACGAAGGAACATAGTGCGTATAGTCTGTATAGGTATTGAGCTGCTTAGCGAGCTTCCAGTCGCGTGTCTCGCAGATATTGCCCGCAAGGTCACGACCCGTAAAGTCGTACCACAACCACACATCCTTACCAGTAATAGCCACTGAATCTGCAACGCCAGCATCAAGCACCTCAACATAGTAGCCGCCCTCCTCTTGATAGTTGTCCAGAAGTTCGGGTTTATACTTCGTAATCCACGCCTTGAGCGAACGCTGCTCTATCTCTTCAAAGCCAATTGTAGGCTGCTCGATACACGACACCACCATAACAGCGACAGCGAGCAAAGAAACAACCCCAACAAACAATCTTTTCATATATGCTATACTCTCTTCTAAATTATTCAACATCTACAATATCGATATACCATACCACAGCCGATTTTGGTGGCACCGAACCTACATAGTTATTACCATAGGCCTCATCGAATGTAAGATATATCTCCACACTATCACCCTCGCGGCAACCTACGAGTGCTGTCTCGAGACCTGGAAGAATCTCATCCTCGCCCAATTTTACAACCATGGGGTCTGTAGTCCACTCATACTCTGTATTTAATCCCAACGCCTCAAGTTCGGCAATAGAGTCGGAGTCATTTGTTGCATACATACTACCCGCCGAGGGCCTACTTCCCGCAAAGACATAGGCAGTGTACACAATACTTATCGTACTATTTGCCTCAACAACACTCCACTCATCTCGTCCCTCTGCATAGTATGTATCGATATAACGATAGATATCCAAGCCCCACTGCGTGTAGAAGTTTGGCTCGCTATCAAGCGATGAGGGGACTTCTGATTCTGCAATAAGTTTTGGTTGATGCGATGAGGTGAGGTAACGACTTATGCTTGTCTGCTGCGATACAAGCACAGAGTCGTTCTCGTTGCTACATGACAACGACAATGTTGCGACAATTGCCACAACAACCACTATAGCTATATTATATACTCTTTTCATATCCATATAAGCGCACAAAGTTAACAAATATTTTGCAACTAAGCGACTTTTTAATGAAATTAAAATATGAAAGCTTTTACAGGTGCTTCAAAGCAGCACGCACTGCCTCCTCAACCGCCATCGATGGGTTATCCTTGAATATAGCCTTGAGCGCCTTATCAGATGCCGCCTTCTGGAATCCCAACATCTGCAATGCCGCAAGCGCCTCATCATAGACAACGTTGTTTGCAGGTGTTGCAACGGGCATATCCATAGTATCGGCACCGAGTTCCAACATCTTACCCGAAAGTTCCACAATAATCTTCTGTGCAGTCTTGAGTCCCAAGCCCTTAACATTCTTAAGAAGCACAGCATTCTCCGTGGCGATGATATTCTGCAACTCGCGTGGTGAGTACGTTGAGAGTATCATGCGAGCGGTATTGCCACCTACACCCGAGACGCTTATAAGGCGGCGGAAGAGCTCACGCTCAATCTTTGTGGCAAAACCAAAGAGCGCCTGCTGATCCTCTCGCACCACGAAGTGCACATAGAGGCGAGCCTCACTCTTAGACTCAATAGCGGAGTAGGTATTGAGCGAAATATGGATAAAGTAGCCCACCCCCGCAGCCTCAACAACAGCATAGGTAGGATTCACCTCGTCGAGCCTTCCTGAGATATATTCGTACATAATAACTATCTTAAGTTAACTAATTCCAAAATAATGTAATTTTTTTACAAAAGTAAATAAATTTTTCTTACCTTTGTGTTTTGAATTTGAAAATTAACTAACAAAGAGAATAAAAACTATGAAAAAGAGTCTTTTATTTGCCTTGGCCGCTGTAGCAATGCTTGGCGCATGTAATAACGCAGAGAAGGCAGAAACAAAGAGTGGCGAGAAAACAACAAGCGACACTACTGAGGTACGCACAGTGGAGTGTGTAGCAAGTGGTGATATTGTCTATATCGATGTAGACTATATGTTTGCCTCAAGCAAGTTGTATGCAGCCGAGGGCAAGGCATTTGAGGAGAAGATGAAGGCATTCGAGCAGAAGGTTGTTTCAACACAGGAGAGCTGGTCTCGAAAGGAGCAGAACTTGGCTAACGAGTATAGCAAGTTGCAGTCAGATGCTGTGAAGGTGCAGCAGGACTACCAGAATGGTCTTATCACAACTTTGAACTACCAGCAGAAGATGGAGGAGTTTGCCGAGAAGGAGCAGTCTATCCAGACACGCATGGCATCATTGCAGAGTAGTATTCAGAGCGAGGGCCAGGCTTTGGCTGAGGAGGAGCAGGCTTTGGCTGAGGAGCAGATTGTACTTGCTAACCGCTTCCAGCTTCTCACACGCAAGGCTCTCGATGAGCTCAACGCAGATAAGCGCTACAAGATGATTATCAACGCAGCATCAGTCATTGATGCTGATCCTACACTCAACATCTCGAGCCTCGTGCTTCAGAAGATTGATGAGTTGTATGTAGCTGGCGCGTTGGAGTAATCACCTCGCCGACAAAGCATATTATGCCGATTTGCGATAGCACGTCGGCATTTTAACTACCCCACAACACACCGTTATTAACCGTAACCGAGCA
>JAZRAW010000166.1:0-13982 GCA_045634765.1 Alistipes sp. | reverse complement strand
ACCCTCCTTCGAGAGGCGGTCGATCGTGCGCTGTATGCGCGGCGTCTGCATCTTTGACGAGCCGTCGGGCTCGAGGCGCACCTCCACCTCGCGGAACGAGGGTTTCTTCAGCTCGGGCATGTAGAACGGAGCCTCGATCGGGGCGATCTGAGGCGGCATGGCATCGGCACCCACCTGATCAGCCGTAGGGATAGGTTGCGTGGTCTGTGCCGCAGCCGAGAGGGCAAAGGCGGCACAGAGCAGTGTCAAAAAGTATTTCATGGTAGGTTGGGTTTCAGCTGTTTTACTCCTCGACGATGCGGATCGAGAGGATCAGGTCGCCCTGACGAATATCGTCGATCACATCAACGCCCTCGATCACCTTGCCGAAGCAGGTGTGACGGCCGTCGAGGTGCTGCGTATTCTGGCGGTTGTGGCAGATGAAGAACTGCGAGCCACCCGTATCGCGACCGGCATGCGCCATCGAGAGCACACCGCGGTCGTGGTACTGACGCGGAGCCTCCGTTTCGCACTTGATGCGGTAGCCCGGGCCACCCGTGCCGTCGCCACGCGGGCAACCGCCCTGAATCACGAAGTCGGGAATCACGCGGTGGAAGGTGAGTGCATCGTAGAAGTGGTTCTCGGCGAGCTTCACAAAGTTATCAACGGTGATAGGTGTCTCGTTAGCGTAGAGCTCCGCCTTCATATCACCCTTCTCGGTAGAGATAATTGCGTATTTCATAATTTTGGTTTTGTATATCTAATAAGGTTAATAGTGCAAATATACGAAGAACTTGCGAGAAAATGAAACGGATTATGCAATTTGTGGTCAAAAGGTGAGAGAACTCTGAAGTTAAAATTTATTGATAGAGTGGTGCAGCAGTGGCGCTGACATGAAAAAAGCCTGGATGGATAGTACTTGACGTACATTCCATTCAGGCTTTTGATTGAAGCGTCGCTGATGCGCCGCTATCTCAATAAATTTAGCAGTTCATGGCACCACAACAGTGGATAGTCTGACCGCTTACGTATGATGAAAGGTCTGACGCAAGGAACAACGCCACATTAGCAACATCCTCAGGTGTGCCACCACGGCGCATAGGAATCTGCTGTGCCCACTGATCCTTAATCTCCTGTGAGAGCTGGTTTGTCATATCGGTGATGATGAAGCCTGGAGCGATGCAGTTAGCGCGAATGCCACGAGGACCCATCTCCTTAGCGATAGACTTTGCAAGACCAATCATACCCGCCTTAGATGCCGAGTAGTTGCACTGGCCAGCGTTGCCGCTTACGCCCACTACAGATGACATGTTGATGATTGAGCCACCGCGCTGCTTTGCCATAACGGGAGTCACGGCGTGGATGAAGTTGAATGCCGACTTGAGGTTCACGTTGATTACTGCATCCCACTGTGCCTCAGACATACGCATCATTAGACCATCCTTAGTGATACCTGCGTTGTTCACGAGCACGTCGATGCGACCGAAGTCCTCGACAATCTGCTTTACAACCTCATGTGTCTCGTCGAAGTTTGCAGCGTTAGATGCGTAGGCCTTAACCTTTACGCCCAAAGCCTCTATCTCCTTTACGGTCTCCTCAACAGCCTCGTTTACTGCGAGGTCGGTGAATGCTACATGAGCACCCTCCTGGGCAAAACGCAAAGCGATAGCCTTACCGATACCGCGGCCAGCACCTGTTACGAGTGCTACCTTACCTTCCAAAAGTTTCATAGTGTTATCTATTTTACTTATGTTATACTCAAAATGTTATTTGTTCTCCCACTTGCGGAGTGCTACACAGGCGTTGTGACCGCCGAAGCCGAGCGAGTTAGAGATAGCCACTGTGAGGGGCGCCTCCACAGCCTTGAGAGGTGTGTAGTCGAGGTCGCACTCGGGGTCGGGGTTTGTAAGACCGATTGTAGGTGTTACAACGCCGTGGTGGAGTGACAAGGCTGAGGCGATGAGCTCCACAGCACCTGTAGCGCCGAGCATGTGACCTGTGATAGACTTTGTAGAGGTAATCTTCGCCTTCTTTGCGTTCTCCTCACCCATAGCGAGCTTGATAGCCTTGGTCTCGGCAGCATCGTTAAGAGGCGTACCAGTACCGTGTGCGTTGATGTAGAGGAGGTCCTTATCTGCGTCGAACTGAGCCTCGTCGAGAGCCTGCTTGATAGCGCGTGATGCGGGAATACCATCGGGGCGTGGAGCAGTGAAGTGGTGTGCATCGCAGCTGTTGCCGTAGCCTACAACCTCAGCATAGATCTTTGCACCGCGCTTCAATGCGTTCTCCAACGACTCGAAGACCATCATACCTGCACCCTCGGCGATAACGAAGCCGTGGCGGTCAGCCGAGAAGGGAAGTGATGCCTGAAGAGGATCCTCCGAGCGAGAGAGTGCCTTGCTGTTTGCAAAACCACCAATTGCAAGAGGGTGTACAGATGCCTCTGCGCCACCAGTGATGATAGCATCAGCATAGCCATGCTTAATAGCGCGGAATGCCTCACCTGCAGCGTGTGTACCTGTTGCACAAGCTGTTACAACGGGGAGACATACACCCTGGGCGTTGTGTGAGATAGCGACATTACCTGATGCGATGTTCGAAATCATCATAGGCACAAAGAATGGTGAGATGCGGCCTACGCCCTCCTCCAACATAACCTTAGTCTGGTTAACGAATGTATCCATACCACCGATACCTGAGCCGATGTAGACACCGAGGCGCTCGGGGTCGATGTTCTCGCCACTTACGAGGCCTGCATCCTTCATTGCGTCTGATGCAGCAGCCATAGCATATACACAGAATCTGTCGCTACGACGTGCGAGGCCTGCATTGAGTTCATACTCCGACTGGTCGAAATTCTTAATCTGACCTGCAACCTTTACGGGGAGGTTGTACTCGTCGTAACCCTTAATAAAATCGATACCGCAGTTGCCCTCTACGAGGTTCTTCCAAGTATCCTCAACGTGGTTGCCCACTGGGGTAATTGCACCGATACCGGTGATAACTACTCTCTGTTCCATTTTATAACTCTTTATTTAGTGATGCCTTGTGGCATCCGAAATTAACATTTTTATTTTGCCCACTCAATTACACATGCTCCAGTGGTGAAGCCTGCACCGAAAGCACTGAATACCAACTTGTCACCCTTATGCAACTTGCCCGCACGGTTGAGCTCATCAAGAAGCGCTGGGAGTGCCGCAGACGATATGTTGCCATAGCGCTCTACGTTGTGTGGCACCTTCTCCTCCTCCACGCCGAGGAAGCCACGGATAGACTCGATAATACGGTGGTTGGCCTGGTGCAAGACGTAGTACTTGATGTCGTTAGCCTCGAGACCTGTCTGCATAAGGAGCTTGCGGATGTCGCGGCAAGAGCTTGTCACAGCGTGCTTGAATACCTCACGACCCTTCATCACGAGGGGCTCGAAGTTCTCCTCCTTGTCGATGTAGGGCGTTGGCTCCAATCTGCGCTGGTAGTAGAGTACGTCGGTGAGAGAGGATGTTGTGAGGCGGATAGCCTTGAGCTCGTCACCCTCGGTAACTACTGCTGCGCCAGCGCCATCGCCAAAGAGTACGCATGTGCTGCGATTCTGCCAGCTCACCATGCGTGAAGGCTCCTCAGCACATACGATAAGAATGTTCTTCGCCTTCTTGCACTGAATCTTATCCTCTGCTATGTCCATTGCAAATATAAAACCTGCGCACGCAGCGTTAATATCTACGGTAGGACATGTTGCACCTATCTTACCCTGGATGATACAGCTCAACGCAGGTGTAACATATTCGTTAACCACGTTCGAACAGATAATGAAATCAATGTCGGCAGCTGTGAGACCAGCATCCTCAAGAGCCTTGTTAGCGGCAATCACTGCGAGGTCCTCCAACTTCTCCGATGAAATTACGCATCGCTCCTTGATACCGGTGCGTTCTGTGATCCACTCATCACTTGTGTCGAGAAACTTCTCAAGCATCTCGTTTGTCACTGCACACTTGGGATGCGCCGATCCTGTTCCAATAATTTTCATTAGAAGTATTGTGTTAGTTTAACATTTATTCGCTATTCCAATTCTCTCGTCATAGATTCTCTTGTGTCGTGTGAGCGGAACTCTCGTCCAAAACTTCTATCCATGCCGAGCAAAATGACACGCAAATATAGATTGCGCGTTCGTATGCGCACGCGAATTGTGGTGAAAACTATTATTTTGTGGCGAAACTGCAAAATATGTGGCGAAAGTTTTGCAAAAATTATATTTTTTTATACTTTTGTCACCTAAAGTTGTGAATATGACAGGAACAGAGATCCCAAAATTCCTTGTGTCGAGCCGCTATATTGTGGCTACAATAGCATCTATTGTGCTCTTCTCGGCAATATTTCTAATTACATATCAGCCCTTCTCGGTGGCAATGTGGTTTAGCTCTACCGACATGGTGAGCATACTCTTCACGCTGCTTTTCTATGTGGCTGCTGTCGTTATCCTGATAATTAGTCGCCTAACGATGTATAGGCTTCAGGATAGATACATGATGACTCAGATGCAGTATCTCTGCTGGTTGGCTGCAGAGATACTTGCAATCACATTGCTATATCTCTTTGTTACCTATCGCTACTTCTCAGGCTCGGGACAACCCATAGTAGACATAAGTCTTCGTGCCCTATTTTGTATTACAATGATTATTGCTATACCCAATATCCTCATCTCGTTCTATGCGGGCTATCGCTCTAAGTGTGAGGAGCTTGAGGCAACACAATATGAACTAAAGCGTCTCGGTGAAGAGTATAATCTCTTGTTAAACAAGTCGGAAGTAGAGCGTCGTGTCTCGGAGATGTTGCCAAAGAGTGCTACACAGCTGCAGAGTCCACGCATGGTTCGCTTCTATGATAATGGAGGTACATTGCGACTTACGATTGATATAAATGCGCTATACTACTTAGAATCGGAGGATAACTACATAAATGTGCATTACAAGCATAACGATAAGATGCTCTCTTATCTATTGCGCTGTAAGACAAGCACTGTGGAGAAGAGCCTCGAAGGTAGTACTATGGTCAGATGCCATCGCTCCTATATTGTCAATACGGGCAAAATACGTTTTATGGGTGAGGAGCATCGTATGCACTTCGTAACGCTTGACGATGAGAGTATTAAGCGTATACCCGTATCTAAAAGTTATTACCCCACGCTCTTGGCATCGCTAAATACTATTGGTGTTGGTTCGGCAATTGGTGAGCATGCTATGCAGTCGCCCACTGTCGACGAGGCGTAGTTTTAATAACATGCCATTCAGGGCGTTTCGGAGCAAATATGTAACTTTTTGAGTGTGACCGTGCCGATTTATAAATTCTTTGAGTACCTTTGCGCGGTAACAGATATTTAAATATATGTATTAGAATGAAAAGAGTATTATCAACCATCGCGATATTGGTGCTTTTGGCAATTGCTGGAGCTGCGTGTGTAGAGGATGCTGCGCCCATATTCCCCGATAACAACGTCACTAACGGTGGCAACGAGAATGGCGGTGAGGGTAATGACGACAATAAGGATGATGGTAATGGCGATGAAGGGGGCAATGAGCAGCCACCTATGTACAACGACTATCCCGATTCTGCGTGGGCGGCAGGCGAATTGGACTGGGTATTCGATATGAACGCTGTGCCAGAGATACATATAGAGATTAGTGAGAAGGAGTGGAACGACCTCCTTGTGGCATATGACCGCGATAATAACACTAACGAGTATGTTCACTGCGATGTGGAGTTTACGTCGAAGGGCGAAACTCACAACTTTGTGGATGCTGGTTTGCGCTTGCGTGGTAACACCTCGCGAAAGCGCCCTGAGGGCAATGGTGGAGAGATGCATAAGCGCGATAATGCAGACTGGCATCACTGCCACTTCATGATAAACTTGCGTAAGTATCAGAAGGATGATGCCCATGAGTTGTACAATGTGCGTAAGCTGCATCTAAAGTGGCACAAGGATGACCGCGCATATTGTCGCGAGTTGTACTGCTATGATCTATTCCGTCGTTTCGGAATTTGGACAGCTCCCTATAGTTCATACTGCCGCCTTTGGATTCATGTCGAGGGCGACTCTGAGCCAGCATATTATGGCGTATACGAGATGATTGAGGCTATTGACGACAAGTATGTCAAGAAGCGTAAGGATATGTTTGGTGACCACAAGCATAACCTATGGAAGTGTCGTTGGGGTGCAGACCTTAACTACAACAACATCCGCACTGCCGACATCTGGTTTGATGATGACTCGGGTGCAAACCACACCTATGAGCTTAAGAGCAACACCGAGAACTTCGAGGCAGCAAAGGCGCAGCTCATAGAGTTCTCGAAGAATGTAACGCAGCGCACAGGTCAGGACTTCCACGACTGGATTGCCTCGGTGTGTGATGTGCGCCTCTTGTTGCGCACCTACGCGGTGAATGTCGTAGTGGGCATGTGGGATGACTACTGGAACAATAAAAACAACTACTACATCTACTTCAACTCTTCGGATAAGAACAACTACCAATTCTTCTTAATCCCCTACGACTATGACAACACTCTCGGTACGTCGCTTAACTGCGGTGTGCAGAGCGACTCGGGTCGTCACGATCCGCTGAATTGGGGTAATACGAACGAGTGTCCCCTTATCGGCAAGATATTGCAGTATGATGACTATCGCAAGATATATGTCGATGCTCTTAATGAGTTGATTGACCCCGCAAATAACCTATTCTACTATCAGCACTCTATTGACCGCATCAATGGCTGGCACTCGATGATTCGCGACCATGTCGTAAACGATACGGAGGAGGATTGCGAGATTAAGGATAGACCTGCAGGCTGGGGTAATATCTACGACTACCGCATCCTCGATGCTAACTCGTCGATGAACTTCTTCAAGGTTAAGGCACAGTCTATACCTAAGAACTAAGGGATACTATGCTTTTCGACTAAATGACTTGGGGCTTTCCACTTCGGAGAGCCTCTTTTTTGTGCTGAGTAATGCGAAGCTAAAGACTTGAAACAGTCTCTTTAGCATAGTCCTCAGAAACTCGGCGGTGAGGGGTGTTGTACCTTTTTCATAGGTTCGCAGTCGATAATTCCATAAATTTTTATTAAATTCGCATCATAAATCTATAAGATTTGTGATATGGTAACTTTTGCAATATGTTTAATAATCCTTGTCGTATCCTACTTCCTCTATGGAGGTCTGCTTAGTCGTGTCGCGAAACTCGATGGGAGTGCAGATGTGCCGTCGAAGAGTATGTACGATGGTGTGGACTACATGCCGCTGCCTCGCTGGCGCATCTTTCTTATACAGCTGCTAAACATCGCGGGTACGGGACCAATCTTTGGTGCGATACTCGGTGCGTGCTATGGCCCCGTGGCGTTCTTGTGGATTACGCTCGGCGGCATATTCATGGGTGCTATGCACGACTTCTTTGCGGGTGTCATATCGTTGCGTAATGGCGGCAAGAGTCTGCCTGAGACAATAGGTATATATCTCGGTGGCGGTATGCGCAAGTTCTCGCTCGTGGTGATACCCATACTCATGGTGCTTGTGGGCGGCGTATTTATCGTTACACCCTCGGAGATTCTCGCCTCGATGACAAATATACCATACTTGGCGTGGGTGGCTATAATCATTGTCTACTACTTTGTGGCGACGATTATGCCCGTAGATAAGATTATTGGTAAGATATATCCGCTCTTTGGTGCTGCGCTCATACTCATGGCGTTGGCGATGCTGGGCGTGGTGCTCTTTGGTGGTTACGATATGCCCGAGTTGACATCGCTCGAAAACATGCACTACAAAGCCGACAAACTGCCCATCGTGCCCACGCTATTTATAAGCATTGCGTGTGGCGCTATCTCGGGATTCCACGCTACGCAGTCGCCACTCATGGCGCGTTGCATGACTTCGGAGACACAGGCACGCCCCATATTCTTTGGCGCTATGATTGCCGAGTCTATCATCGCACTTATCTGGGCGGCGGTGGCCATGGCATTCTTCGGTGGCGTTGAGGGACTTAACGTCTGGATGGCGGAGAATGGCGATAAGGCGGGACTCGCCGTGTCGACAATATCGGTCGCTACGCTCGGTGTTGCGGGTAGCATGCTCGCACTGTTGGGTGTTGTTGCAGCGCCCATAACATCGGGCGATACTGCCTTCCGCTCAGCACGCCTAATCGTTGCCGACATGCTCAACTTCGACCAGCGCCCAATTTGGAAGCGCCTCGTAGTTAGTCTCCCGCTATTCGCTGCGGGCATAGGAATTGCCTTTATCGATTTCGATGTTATATGGCGCTACTTCGCGTGGTCGAATCAGGCCCTCTCGGTGCTCACGCTATGGATGATTACGGCATGGCTTATGCGTCGCCGTAGCCGCTTCGTACTCCTCGCGCTCATTCCCGCGCTCATCATGACATACATCTGCGCATCGTTTGTCTTTGTGTCCGACCAGTTTGTGGGAATGGGTAGTGTAGATGTTGCATATATCTATGGTGGCGCGGTTGCGGCTATCATAGCAGGATTGCTTATTCTGAAGATTAGAAAAATAAACCGAAATGAAACCAATATTTAACCCCACTCCCGACCAGACCTTCGAACTCGAGGGTCGTGGAGACTTTGACTTCGTCAAGCACAACGAGCATATCGACGCGCTTATCGCCGAGGGTAGGTATAATGAGGCGTGTGAAGCGAGACACCGAGCATTTCAGTTTTTAGCTGATGCGCTGCCTGAGGATGAGGCAATGCCTCTACGTTGGGAGCATGCCAATAGTCGTGCTGCGATGGTAGTGTTGCATGGTTCGGCTATGGACCACTTCCGCATTGGTGACTTGGAGATGGCTATGGCGCAGTTGGAGATGCTCCTCGACTGTGATCCTGAGGACCACTTGGAGGGCATCAACCTCTTGGCGCTATGCTATATAGCCATGGAGGAGTGGGAGGCCTACGATGATATAGTGATAGACCTTACGGAGAAGTCTGCTGAGGCTGTCGTGGCACGCCTTTGGGCATCGTATATGCGTGATGGTAAGGTGGATAAGGCGCTTCTGTCGCTCCTAAAGTCGCGCCATCAGGCGTTCTATGCGGAGCTTACCGCGGCGGAGCACCCCGACGATGAGGTCTTCCGCAAGGATATTGCGTCGGAGCGACCATCACAGCGTGCCGAAGCGCGAGAGTGGTGGCTTATGACCGAGCCACTGTGGGCGGAGTTCCCCAAGTTTATCGAAGAGTTAAAGAGTAGTAATAAGTAAAAATATAAAGGTATGTTCGAAAAAGAGAGATTGATTATAGAGGAGGCGTGGGAGCGTCGCGAGTTGTTGGCAGAGGATGCTACACGCGAGGCTATACGCCGTGTTGTCGAGGCTGTGGATAAGGGCGTTGTGCGCTGTGCCGAGCCTATCGACTTGGAGAATAGCAAGTGGCAGGTTAACGAGTGGGTCAAGAAGGCCATCATCATGTACTTCCCCATTCAGACCATGCGCACCATGCAGGCTGGCGAGTTGGAGTTCTACGATAAGATGGAGCTTAAGCGCGGATATGAGGAGCTCGGTGTGCGCGTTGTGCCCCACGCTGTGGCGCGCTATGGCGCTTATATCGCACCCGGTGCAATCCTTATGCCCTCGTATGTAAACATAGGTGCATATGTAGATAGCGGCACTATGGTTGACACTTGGGCTACCGTGGGTTCATGCGCACAGATTGGTAAGAACGTACACCTCAGCGGTGGTGTAGGCATTGGTGGCGTGTTGGAGCCCGTGCAGGCATCGCCCGTTATTATAGAGGATAACTGCTTCATCGGCTCACGCTCTATCGTTGTGGAGGGCGCGCATATCTGCCGCGAGGCGGTGCTCGGCTCTAATACCGTAATTACCGGCTCTACGCACATCATCGATGTCACTGGCGACGAGCCCGTGGAGTACAAGGGATATGTGCCACCGCGTTCGGTTGTGGTATCGGGTACCTATACTAAGAAGTTCCCCGCGGGTGAGTATGGCGTGCAGTGTGCGCTTATCATCGGTCGCCGTAAGGAGTCTACCGATAAGAAGACCTCGTTGAACGATGCTTTGCGCGACTTCTCTATATCGTAAGGGGTAGAAATTTTGGAGAGTGAATAAAAAGTGTATTTTGTCGTTACGCTTGCCCTCAAAATGCTCATTTACGCTCAGTAAACTCCGCTTTTTCGGGCTTCGCAAGCCTAAAACTACATCTTTTTATTCACTCTCTAAGGTTATGGGGGCTGGCTAAGTTACTTTTTAGTCAGCCCCTTATTTTTTTAAGGTGCTCAGTTTTAAGTGTATAAGTTTTTGGTATAATAAAAGATTATATTAGTATAAAAATATTTAGTTTGCACTTATAATATTTTTGCCTTATTTTTGCAACAGAAAACAACAACAATGTATAACCAATAAAAAACGAAGATATTATGGCAACTAAATTTTATAAGTGTAACCGATGTGGCAATGTAGTAGAGAAGGTGGTAGATTCACGAGTACCCGTGGTATGCTGCGGCGAGAAGATGGAGGAGCTTGTGCCCAACACCGTTGAGGCGAGTGGCGAGAAGCATGTCCCCGTAGTCACTAACCTCGGTGATGGTCGCATCAAAGTTGAGGTGGGCAGCGTGCACCACCCCATGGAGGAGGCACACCACATTGCTTTCATCTATGTTGAGACAGAGCGTGGTGGCATCCGTGTGAACCTTAAGGATGAGCCCGTAGCAGTTGTATATGTGGGTGATGAGAAGGTTACGGCGGTCTACGAGTACTGCAACTTGCATGGATTGTGGAAGGTGGAGATGTAATAGTTATAGCATAGTAATATAGGAGGGAGTTCGGTGTTGTGCCGAACTCTTTTTGCTTTTGTAGTGAAACTTTCTAACTTTGCATAAAAATATAGTCGTATGCTACATCGCTTCACATCCAATATCGAGGATATAGAGTTGCCAAAGCTCTTCACCTACCCATTTCACTATACGCCGCACCCGCTGTGTAGGCTTGCTGCGGAGGAGGTGCAGGCGTATATCGCCTCGCGCATGGAGTGGCATGAGGAGCTATCTAAGGGCAAAATGTTTGGTGTGTTGGTTGTTGAGGCCGAGGGTGAGGTGGGCTTCTTGGCAGCCTTCTCGGGTAACCTCGCGGGAAGCAATAGCCACGAATATTTCGTGCCCGCAGTCTATGATATGTTGCGCCCAGGGGAGTTTTTCAGGCGCGGCGAGGCGGAGATTTCTGCTATCAATCAGCGTATTAAGTGCCTTGAGACGAGTGAGAAGTATCTTGCGGCAAGGAGTGGTCTAACAGATGCGGAGCGCGAGTGTGAGGAGACGATAAAGGCTATTAAGTTGCGACTTAAGGAGGGCAAGGAGTTGCGCGCGACGCAGCGTGCCGAGGGGCTATATAGCGAGGCGGAACTTGTCCTTGCTTCGCAGAGGGAGAATGCCGAGGCGCAGCGCTTAAAGCGCGCAGCAAAGGAGCGCGTGGAGCAGGCGGCAGCACACCTCGCAACACCTCAAACGGAAATTGAGGAGCTTAAGCAGGAGCGCCAGCAGCGCTCGGCGGAGCTTCAAACGATGATATTCAGAGAGTTTCGTATGCTCAATGCCGAGGGTGCGGAGCGCGACCTATGCGACCTTTTTGCCCCTACGGCACAGCAGACACCCCCTGCGGGTGCGGGAGAGTGCGCAGCGCCCAAGTTGTTGCAGTATGCCTTCAAGCATGGCATGCGCCCCATCGCCATGGCGGAGTTCTGGTGGGGTGCCTCGCCCAAGGGTGAGGTGCGCCAGCATGGCCTCTTCTACCCCGCGTGCAACGGCAAGTGCAAGCCCATTTTGGAGCATATGCTTGTGGGACTTGAGGTGGAGCCAAACCCGTTGAAGGAGATTGTGCCCCCCGAGCCAAAGGTTGTGTGGGAGGATAGGGATATTGTCGTTATTGACAAGCCGAGTGGCATGCTCTCGGTGAGGGGTAAGTCGGGCGTGCGCTCTGCTGAGGAGTGGGCTACGGAGCGATACCCCGAGGCTATGATTGTTCACCGCCTCGACCAGTCCACATCGGGAATACTCGTTATCGCAAAGCATAAGATGGCGCACGAGGCGCTGCAAAAGCAGTTTATATCGCGCACCATTAAGAAGAGTTATGTTGCACTGCTTGAGGGTGTTGTGGGGGTTAAGCATGGTGAGATACGCCTGCCCTTGAAACTCGATTATGAAAATTGCCCCCGCCAGATGGTTGCCGAGGATGGTCGCGCGGCACATACTATATTTGAGGTCGAGGGCTATGTGGATGGTCGCACGCGCATACGCTTCTATCCCGTTACGGGGCGCACGCACCAGTTGCGTGTCCATGCTGCCCATGCCGAGGGGCTTAATGCCCCCATTGTCGGTGACGACATCTATGGCACAAGTGCCGAGCGCCTTATGCTCCATGCCGAGACCATAGAGTTCGAGCATCCCACCTCTGGCGAGGTTATCTCGTTAATCAGCAAGGCGGAGTTTTAGTTAGGTCAAGGAGTTTAAGGATAGTAAGGTGTTGAGTCAAAATAGTTATCCACCATATTGCAGGTATTAAAAATAGTACCCGTAATATGGTGGATAATGTGTTATAGGCGGGTGTCATTGATAGCAACAACGCCCATTACTAATTGCTAATTACTCACTACTAATTATTCTCTAACGTAGTGGGGCATCTCGGCGGGAATCTCCAGTGAGAACTCCACGAGGCCCGCTACATCTCCCGACTCGAACCATGGGGTTTGGTAGATGAGCTTGCGCAGACCGCGCTTCTCGATAGTATAGGCGTTATTCTCGCCATTGGTAATCAGGCGGTTGATAATCTGGCGCGAGCGCTCCGAGTGGCAAGGAATCATCGACTTGTTGCGCACATCGCCATTGACCTCTATAGAGCGCTTATTCTGATAGAGCACAACGCCATCAAGGTCGCATACGGTGATGGCGCAAGTCTTGAGGTTGTCGCCCCAGGGGCAACGGATATCGTCAAAGTTCATAGATATAAGTTGTTAGTAGTTAATTAATTCTATAGACATTTTTCACACCCTTAATGCGGCGCAGTGAGTGGAGCAACATGTCGACAATGCTGCTGCTGGGCACCTCGACCGTGAGTTGTGCCGTAGCCATACCGTCGCCCTTGGGGGCGTAGTTGATGCCACGCACCGAGAGCTTAAGCTCCTTGGTTGCCGTATCCATGATGATTGTCGCGAGGCCTGGGATGTCGGCAGCCGTGATGGCCACGGTAACGCGGAAAGCTCCCACGGCATCGTCACGCCAGCGCGCCTCCATAACACGATAGGGGTAGCGTTCGCGCATACGGCGGGCATTGGGGCAGTCGCTGCGGTGGATGGTGATGCCCGCGTTGATGGTCACGAAGCCGAAGATGTCGTCGCCCTTGATGGGGTTGCAGCAGCGGCCAAGCTTATATTCGATGTTGTTGATGCGCTCGTCGATGACAAGGGCATCGGTGCGGCGTGGGGCGTCGGTCTCGCGCTCCTCCCTAAGGCGTGCCTTGCGCTCCTCGACCTCGGCAGCAGCCTGGCGGCGTGCCTCGTCTGCCTCGCCCGAGAGCCAGCGTGTGAGTATCTCCTTAACTGCTGTGATATCTACCTTCTGGTCGGCAATGAGGGTGTAGAGCTCAATGCCGCGGCGCACCTTATAGTATTTACATAGGTAGCCCACGGCCTCATCTATGGCGATGTCGAGCTTCCAGTTTTTGAGCTTGCGCTCCAGCTCCTCGCGGCCGAGGCGGGCATGCTTCTGCTGCTCCTCGCGCAGGTAGGCGCGGATGCGGGTGCGTGCCTTCTGTGTGACGCATATCGAGAGCCAGTCGGCCTTGGGGGTCTGGTCCTTACGTGTGAGCACCTCGCAGATGTCGCCATTATGTAGCTGCTCCTTGATGGGCACAACGCGGCCTCCCACCTTGCCACCCACGCATATTGCGCCGAGCGAGGTGTGTATGTCGAAGGCGAAGTCGAGAACCGTAGCACCCTCGGGG
>JAZRAW010000165.1:0-2733 GCA_045634765.1 Alistipes sp. | reverse complement strand
CTGAGGGTAGCGTCGACTACTATGTGCGCACCACTACGACATCGGAGTGGGATACCGCCGCGGGAGAGCTTATCCTTGCCGAGGCGGGAGGTGCGACCTACAACTTCAACACCCACACACCTTTATTATATAATAAGGAGGTCTTGGATAACCCCTGGTTCATAGCTCATAGATAATGCGTGCCTTAATAATATAAAATCCCAAGCGACACTCTCGCCTGGGATTTTTGTTTATGGTTATGTGTTGTCGGTTACTTTAGTGCGTTGAGCTTCTCCTTAAGTTCGCCCTTACCCTTACCGCCCATCTCTACGATGGGGAGTCCCTCGGTGGGAATATATACGAGCGTGGGGATTGAGCGCACCTTGAAGAGGCGTGCAAGTTCCTCCTCCGAATCCACGTCTACCTTGTAGATATCCACCTTACCCTCATACTCCGCTGCGAGCTCGTCGATGATTGGCGAGAGACGCTGACAGGGACCACACCACGATGCATAGAAGTCTATGAGTGCAGGGCGCTCACCCAGGAAACGCCAGCCCTGTGCCATCTCATCAATCTTCGCTACTCGGTTCTCGAAACCGCCCTTTGTCAAATGTATTGTTGCCATAGTTGTATTATCTTTTTTTAGTTGTTATTCATTTTCACACTGCAAAAATAGGACAACAAATTGAAAAAGTCAAATCGTTATTTTTTATAGAGATATAAGTGAAAACGATAGTGCGTGACAACGAGTCGATATAGCGTTGTCATACAACTCATCTGAACCCAGCACGCAACATCGCTTTGGTCTTAGAGTCTCAAAAAAACAAGGTGACGGAGGGATGCTGTGATGAATGAGATTGCCGAATGTATAGGATTCCGATTTCGATTATGTAGCTGAAGCAGTCTATAGCAATAAAGAAATCCCATAGGATAGTACTTAACGTACAGCCTATGGGATTTTATTTGGGATGGGCTAAAGATGCCCTCCAAAATCAAAAAGCAATTATGCCTCGAGAGCAAAACGCTTGTAAGCTACAACAATAGCCTCCTTGTCTGCCTTCTGGATGAACTCACGGATAGACTCCTTCTCACCAACTACACACTGGTTGAGAAGAGTGTTCTCCTCGTAGAACTTACGCATCTTACCCTCAGCGATCTTCTCGAGGATAGCATCTGGCTTGTTAGCGTTCTTAGGATCCTGCTTCATCATCTCCATCTGGATAGCCTTCTCCTTCTCAACTACGTCTGCGGGGCAGTCGTTCTCGTCGATTGAGAGGGGAGCCATAGCTGTAGCCTGCATAGCAACCTTACGAGCAACCTCCTCATCAACTGGCTTGTTGAAGCCAAGGATAGAACCGAGCTTCTTGTTGAAGTGTACATAAGCTATACAGTAGGGAGCCTCGATACGAGCGTAGTATGCAATCTCTACCTTCTCACCAGTCTGACCAGACTTCTCAGTTACCATCTCCTCTACAGTGTGACCCTCTGCGTTCTTAACGCCCATGAGAACATCGCGATCTGCTGCATCAGCTGCAACAGCGATCTCCAACATAGCCTCTGCAGAAGCACCAAACTCAACGTTTGCTGCAACGAAGTCAGTCTCGCAAGCGAGGCAAAGGATGTAAGCCTTCTGGCCAACAATCTTAGTTACTACAACACCCTCAGTAGCAGTACGATCAGAACGCTTTGCTACAACGAGCTTACCCTTCTCACGGATGATGTCCTTAGCACGATCGAAATCGCCCTCAGCCTCCTGAAGAGCCTTCTTGCAATCCATCATACCAGCACCGGTCATCTTACGGAGCTTCATTACATCAGCTGCTTTGATTTCCATATCTCAAAAATTTTAATTCGTTAATTGAAAATTAAAAAACCGGGCGAGCGGGCCTATTGCCTACCCGCCTCGGTAAATTTTGCCTTACGGCATGAGAAGCTATCAAGGATTATGCCTCCTCAGTTGCAGCAACAACCTCAGCAACAGTAGCCTCCTCAGCATCAACAGCAGCCTTTACAGACTTCTTGATGCGTGGCTTAGCCTGCTTTGCACCCTCCTGAGCCTCAGCCTCCTGAGCCTCCTTCTCCTTCTCGAGCTTGCGCTCCTCAGCACCCTCAGCGATAGCTGCACATACTACATCAAGGATAGTAGCGATTGACTTTGCAGCATCGTCATTTGCAGGAATTACATAATCGATGTCTGTAGGATCACAACAAGTATCAACCATTGCAAATACGGGGATGCTCAAACGCTTAGCCTCCTTAACAGCGTTCTGCTCCTTCTGTACGTCGATAACGAACAAAGCAGCGGGGAGACGAGTAAGGTCAGCGATAGAACCGAGGTTCTTCTCGAGCTTCGCACGCTGACGTGCGATCTGGAGCTTCTCGCGCTTAGAGAAATTGTCGAAAGTACCGTCGTTGGTCATCTTATCGATGGTTGCCATCTTCTTAACGGCCTTACGTATAGTGGGGAAGTTTGTAAGCATACCGCCTGCCCAACGCTCTGTAACGTAAGGCATGCCTACTGCTGCTACCTTCTCTGCAACGATCTCCTTAGCCTGCTTCTTTGTTGCTACGAACAATACGCGACGACCGCTCTTAACGATCTGCTTCAAAGCAGCTGCAGCCTCATCAAGCTTGATAGCTGTCTTGTGGAGGTCGATGATGTGGATGCCGTTCTTCTCCATGAAGATGTAAGGAGCCATTTTGGGGTTCCACTTGCGCTTCAAGTGACCAAAGTGTACGCCGGCCTCCAACAAT
>JAZRAW010000164.1:0-12837 GCA_045634765.1 Alistipes sp. | reverse complement strand
TTTGCAGGATTATGACGCACTGACACAGCAGGCTCGGTGTCGAGAGCCGCAAAGAGCTTCTCGGCATCTGCACCAAGCGCCTCGCGCATGGTCTCCACAAATCGTTCGGGTAGTGGCGTACGCATATCTTAAAGTTGGCGTTTTCCTGTACACATCTCCTCCACAGAGGCGCATATGCGGTCGATAATCGAGGGATCGGCGACGAAGTCATCGACATCCTTGTCGACAACCAAGACGCGCCCCTCGTAGATATTCTCAATCCAATGGTTATACTTATCGTTCAGACGTGACAAATACTCCTCGTCGATATTCTGCTCATACTCTCTGCCTCGCATCTTTATCTGCGCAATAAGCGTAGGCACGCTTGCCTTTAGATATATCAGCACATCGGGCTTAGGAAGAAGCGTCTGCTCAATGTTAAACATCTTCATGTAGGTGTCAAAATCGCGGCTCGCCATTAGACCCATAGAGTGGAGGTTATCGGCAAAGATATGAGCATCCTCATATATCGTGCGATCCTGCACTACGTTATCCGACTCATCTGCCAGCATGGTTAGCGTCTGCTGAATACGACTACCGAGGAACCACAACTGAAGATGGAACGACCAGCGACCCATATCATCATAGAAGTCACTAATGTAGGGATTAGCCAAGTCCTCATAGTAAGCCTTAGCGCCATAACGCTTGGTCAAAATCTCAGTTAGCGTAGTCTTGCCACTACCGATATTTCCTGCAATCGCTATATACATAATGTTCAGTATTTTATATTATTTTATATATTATCACACTTTATATTAGTTAAAGAACTCTGCTACACGCATAATAGAGTCGGGCATTGCAAAGACAACAACTCTATCATATGCATTTATTCGCGTTGAATCGACCGCTATAAACACTCTATCGCCACGCACAACGCCGCCAATCATAGCATCATCTGGCAGACGCAAATCCTTTACCGCGTGTTTTGTTGCAGGGGAATTGGGCTTAACAATAAACTCCAACACCTCAGCCTGGCTACCCGTGAGACACTTGATAGCCTGCACATCTGTCGTCATGGTAAAGCGGAAGATATTAGATGCTGTAACGAGTTTTTTATTGATAATCGTATCCACACCAATACTCTCGGCCAAGGAGATATAGTTGATGTTTTCGACCTCGGCAATCACCTTTTTCACACCCATACGCTTTGCGAGCATTGCAGCAAGGATGTTCGTTTCACTACGTCCCGTAACCGCAACAAAAGCATCCATACCCGATAGGTCCTCCTCCAACATTGCCTCTGTGTCGCGACCATCCTCATTGATAATAAGAGTCTTATCGAGCATCTCGGCAAGACGATACGCCTTATCAGCATTGTAATCAACAAGCTTTATATTTACCTTATTCTGAAGTTCGTTAGCTATACGGACACCGATACGCGAACCACCAAGAATCATCATATTGCGAATATCAACCTGTCTGCTACCAGAGAGTTCCACCACACTCTGAGTCGCGTTATGACGCGAAATGATATAGACCATATCCTCAGCCTCATAACGATCCTCTGGGCCTGGGATAAACGTACGTGAGCCACGCACCACGGCAACAGTACGATACTCCAAATCCTCATCTACGCTTTGCGTATCTACGATGCTACATCCTAAAAGTGGCGAGGTAAGTTCAAGTTTAAATGCCACCAACGACAGTTTACCCGCAGCAAAATCCACATACTCGGTTGTTGAAGTATGACCAAGCAAGTTAATCACCTCTCGTGCCGCAATCTGCTCAGGATAAAACAGATAGTCAATACCCATATCAATGAATATCTCTTTACTGTTAGGTTCAAGATACTCATTACTATCAACTCGCGCAATAGCCTTTCTTGCACCCAACTGCTTTGCCATAACTGCCGACAGAATGTTATCATTCTCAACAGAGCGCACTGCGATAAAGAGGTCACACTTACGAACGCCAGCCTTACGCAATACAGAAAACTGCGTAGTGTCACCCTCAGTAGTCTCAACATCCACGAGATTGCCCACCTCAGCCAATGCCTTTGGATCGACATCCGCCACAGTTATATCGTGACCATTACCACTAAGCATTTTCGCAAGGTGTGTACCCATATCACCCGCACCAGCAATTACTATCTTCATATATTAATCAAGTGAATATAAACCAATTATATACAGCTTTCATCTAATGACGAGCATTAGCATTTGCAAAATCAACTGCAAATATATAAATTTGCAGCCGAAAAACAAACTTTAAAACAAAGTTTTAGACAATAAATACTATGTCAACACTCTTCACAACCATAATTGCCGCAGTTATTGTGATAGGCTTCTTCGTATTAGCCATGTCGCTCACCTACCTAATCAAAGGACACCACATCGAGTCGGAAATATCTACAAACCCCAACATGAAGAAGCTGGGCATCAAGTGTGCAGTGCAGGAGACACGCGAGGATATGGGCCTCAATGATTGCGAGGATGGAGGTTCAAGTTCTGGACTTTGCACAGGCAACTGCGCAGGCTGCGATATTGACCATAGTGAAGCAACAAAAAAGAGTTAGTCACCATGCAGAGTACAGATAATAACACATGGTTGTGCCGCAACTGCAACACGTTAGTAGACATTAAATTAGATACATGCCCATCATGTAATGCTTTACGTCCAGAAGATGAAGTTAACAATGAGGCGATACCCGAGGGCATTAGTCAAGAGGTAAGGATTGAGAACTACACTAACGCAACACCTAAAGTCAAGCCCAAATACAACTTTCGAGAGTCGGTATTGACTACTGTTGCCGACATAACTCTTATCCTCGGAATATTCCTTACAGCGAGCATACTCATCGCGCCACAAATCGTGGAGTTACAATACCCGGAGTACACTACGATGCTTGTATCAATATGTGTAGCCGCAGCACTTTTTATTTCGTCCATAACCACATGGGCACTGCTTCGCACCGTAGCCGACATATCGCACCGCACCCGCGAAATTCACGAGCGCAAATAAGGATTACAGTCAACAACAACCAAAGGCCATCGAATTCTCGACGGCCTTTGTACATATATATAATAGAGCACCGGTGCTACTCTATCGCGATTAGTTTCATATCACTCTTGTGACTATCGCCCTCACGCTTTGGGAGTTTAATACTCAACACACCATGTGTCATCTTAGCCTTGATATTTTCTCTATCCACGCTATCAGGGAGGTTGAATATCTGTCGGAATGATGTGTAGGTAAACTCACGACGAAGATAGTGGTGCTTCTCGTCCTTTGTACAATCAGCCTCACCACAACAATCCTTCATCTTCTCATCATGCTCCACCTCTTTATCGAGGCACACAGTTAGCTGATTGTCACCATTGAGTTCTACCTTAAAATCATCCTTGGTCATACCTGGTGCTGCAATCTCAATCTTGAACTTTTTGTCGGTCTCGATTACATTGATTGCTGGCGTGGTGCTACGCTTAGGAAAGACGTCTGGCCACTGGTCATAGAAGAGGTCACCGAAGACCCCTGGAAGTCGATTTAATTTCTTAACTGGCATCATAATTTTAATAGTTTTAGTGTTAAACTCACCCTTTCTGTTGCAAATTACGCGCCTGAACTATATTTTTTTAGTCGAAATGTTTGGTGTTTGAAAAAATGTTCGTACATTTGCGCGCTAAAAAACCCAAATGGGTTGAGCGTAATTAATTTTTAACCAATAAATTTTATAGCAAAATGGCTGTTAAAATTCGTTTGGCACGTCACGGTAAGAAGGGTTATGCTTTCTACCACATCGTTGCCGCAGATAGCAGAGCGCCACGTGATGGTAAGTTCATCGAGAAGTTGGGTACATACAACCCCAACACGAATCCTGCTACAATCGATTTGAAGTTCGACCGAGCTTTGGATTGGTTACTTAAGGGCGCACAACCTACAGACACTTGTCGAGCAATTCTCTCGTACAAGGGCGTAATGTATAAGAAGCACCTTTTGGGTGGTGTAGCTAAGGGCGCATTCACTGAGGCTGAGGCTGAGGCAAAGTTCAACGTATGGGCTACTGAGAAGCAGTCAAAGATCGATGCAAAGAGCAACAAGCTCGCATCTGATGCTACTGCTGCTAAGAAGGCTCAGTTCGCTGCCGAGACTAAGGTTAAGGAGGAGCGCGCTGCTGCAATCGCTGAGAAGAAGGCTGCTCTTGCTGCTGAGGCTGCTGCAGCTGCAGCTGAGGAGGCTGCTGAGGCAGAGGCTCCCGCTGAGGAGGCTTAATCTCTCGAGGTGCGATGATCGCCGTGGGACGCATAGGCCGCTTGTTCGGCACAGAGGGTGGCGTAATGATTACGCTATACACAACGTTCCCCGACGACTTCCAAATGGAGGAACCGCTGTTTATCCGTGTGGATGAACTCGCGGTTCCTCTCTTTTGTTCTTCGTTCGAGCGCCGCGGTCAGTCGAGTGCTGTGGTGCAGTTCGACGATATTGACACCGAGCGCCGTGCTGAAGAGTGGCTCGTTGGTCGCGAGATATTCGTCGAGGAGGAGGAACAAGATGACGATGAGTTCTATATGGAGGACCTCATTGGATTCAAAGTGAGCGTTGGCCGCCAACGTGGAGAGGTCATCGACTACTACGACAGCGAGGCTAACCCACTCTTCGAGATTCGACTTGGCGACAAGCAACACCTCATTCCTGCTCAAGAGGAGTTCATTGCGCAAATTGACTTTGACAAGCGCGTCATTAAATTCGTACTTCCCGAAGGCTTGTTAGAGCTATAATTTCGCCTCACTAAATCTTAGCCTTTCGGCTCTACATTTGCAAAATCTTCACTTTATAGACTGTTTGCATACGACCATAGCGATGCAAGCCGTCTGCTCGTGTATGTATACTACCATTTTTTAACGCAGAAGTTTCACGATTAATTTTTTTTTGAGTATCTTTGCGTATTCTAATATTTATTATAGTATGCGAAAACTACGCAACATTGCAATTATCGCCCACGTTGACCACGGTAAGACAACACTCGTAGACAAGATGATTATGGCAGGCAACCTCCTGCGCGAGAACGAGCGCGACGGCGGCGACCTCATCATGGATAACAACGACATCGAGCGTGAGCGAGGCATCACCATCCTCTCAAAGAACGTATCGGTGATATACCAGGACTACAAAATCAACATTATAGACACCCCAGGCCACGCCGACTTCGGTGGCGAGGTGGAGCGCGTATTGAACATGTGCGACGGCGTCATCTTGCTCGTCGATGCATTTGAGGGTACTATGCCCCAGACACGCTTCGTGTTGCAGAAGGCCTTGGCACTCGGCAAAAAACCAATCGTTGTCATCAACAAGGTAGACAAGGAGAACTGCCGCCCCGACGTGGTTAACGAGCAGGTATTCGACCTTATGTTCACGCTCGGCGCTACCGAGGAGCAGCTCGACTACAAGACCATCTACGGCTCGGCAAAGCAGGGTTGGATGTCACATGTAGTAACTGAGAAAACAGACTCAATCCGCCCCTTGCTCGACACCATTATCGACGAGATTCCCGAGCCCGAGGTTGTGGATGGCACAGTGCAGATGCTCGTAACATCACTTGAATACTCACCCTATGTGGGTCGTATCGCCGTGGGTAAGGTAACACGCGGCTCGCTCACAGCGGGACAGAACGTGACACTCGCAAAGCGCGATGGCACGCTTGTTAAAACCAAGATTAAGGACCTCATGGTATTCGAGGGCTTAGGCAAGGCAAAGGCTGAGCGCGTGGAGTGCGGCGAGATATGCGCACTTGTGGGCATCGAGGGATTCGAGATTGGCGACACCATCTGCGACTTCACTAACCCCGAGCCACTTCCACCTATTGCGATTGATGAGCCAACAATGTCTATGTTGTTCACTATCAACAACTCACCATTCTTCGGCAAGGACGGCAAGTTTGTCACTTCGCGCCACATCAAGGAGCGCCTCGACAGAGAGCTTGAGAAGAACCTCGCCCTGCGCGTGGAGCCAGGCCAGAATGCCGATTCGTTCATGGTCTATGGCCGCGGCGTATTGCACCTCTCAGTGCTTATCGAGACCATGCGTCGCGAGGGCTACGAGCTTCAGGTAGGTCAGCCCAAGGTTATCACAAAGGAGATTGACGGAGTAAAGTGCGAACCTGTAGAGGAGATGACCGTTGACTGCCCCGATGACTACGCGGGCACCGTTATCGAACTCACTACACGCCGTAAGGGTCAGCTTGTAAACATGGAGTCGGCTAACGAGCGCACACGCCTTGAGTTTATCATCCCCTCACGCGGTATTATCGGCTTGCGTTCTACGATGATTACGGCAACTGCGGGCGAGGCCATCATGACACACCGTCTCAAGGACTTCGAGCCATGGATGGGCGAGATTGAGAGCCGCAATGTGGGTGCTATCATTGCCTCAGAGACAGGTACCGCTTACGCCTACTCGATTGACAAACTTCAGGATAGAGGAAAATTCTTCATCTCTCCTCAGGAGCAGGTCTACTGCGGTCAGGTTATCGGCGAGCACACACGCTACAACGACATCACCGTGAATGTGACTAAGGCTAAGCAGCTCACCAACATGCGTGCATCGGGTTCGGATGAGAAGACCTCGATTGCGCCTCCCGTAATCTTCTCTTTGGAGGAGGCATTGGAGTATATTCGCGAGGATGAGTACGTAGAGGTAACACCCAAGTCTATGCGTTTGCGCAAGATTTTGCTCTCGGAGGTAGACCGTAAGCGCGCATCAAAGGAGTAACATTAACAACCCAAAACAATAACAACCATGGAAAAGAAAATTGGTATTGCGTGCGACCACGCAGCGTATGACCTCAAGGAGTTTCTCGTAGGCTATCTCTCATCAAAGGGCTTCGAGGTTAAGGACTTCGGTTGCCACTCTGAGGAGTCTGTAGACTACCCAGACTTTGCACACCCCCTTGCAGATGCTATCGAGGCAGGCGAGTTGGAGCGCGGCATTGGTCTTTGTGGCTCAGGCGAGGGCATCTCTATGACGCTCAACAAGCACCAGGGCATTCGCGCAGCACTCTGCTGGATTCCCGAGATTGCGAAGCTCTCACGCCAGCATAACAACTCAAACGTTCTCTGCATGCCCGCACGTTTTATCTCTAACGACGAGGCTTTGGAGATGCTTAACATCTGGCTCGAGACAGAGTACGAGGGTGGTCGTCACCAGCGTCGCCTCGACAAGATGCCTTTGCAGAAGTAAGCGCATACTGCAATAGCAAAAGAATAGGGCTACCCACTCGGGCAGCCCTATTACTTCATATATATTAGGTATAGGTTAGAACCAACGCTCCTCCTCGGCGCGAGTCTCCGAGCCAAGAGGGTCGATAGCCTCATCCTTAACCTCCGCAGGGATAACACTCTTCGTGTAGACCATAGCCTCTGCCGATTCATTGTTAGCCGTAAGCGTCATGGTGTCGCCATCGAAAGAGAGTGTGTAGGAACTACCCCACTCTGTGCCGTCGGCATAGACACCGCTAAGCTCGTTCTTCGTCACGCTCCAAGTGCCAGCATAGTGGCGATAGCGACCCTCTCCAAGGCGCTGATACTCATCGAACGTACCCGCAGCATCGAATGCTACATATACATCGACATCCATGCCCTCAGGAGCGCAGTGCCACTCGCCAACCACCTTTGCGGTGTTATCAACCTTTGGAGCATCCTTCTCCTTGCCGCAACCCACAAGGGCAAGCGTTGCGCAGAGAGCTGTCATCAATAGATAAAATTTCGCTTTCATTAGAACCATCCTCCATTAGTTGAACTTACACCGCGCGAAATAATAGATATCTCGCGAGAAATCTCCGTACCACCGATGTTGTTACCGCCGCCAAGCTGACCACCACCAGCGATAGCTGAAATCTTAATCTTCGCCGAGCCACACTTGTCGCACTTAATAACGAGCATACCCTTCTCAATCTTGGGGTCGCCCTTGATGCCGAGAGCCTCGCGTGCCTCGTCGCTAACCTCAATACCACGATATGTGATATCGGCAGCCGAGCCACCAAAGTACTCCCTAAGGTCAACACTGCAACGCTCATCCACAGTTACCTGCACTGCTGGTGTACCCTCAATCAACATAAAGAGTCGCCATGCGTCGAGCGCACCTGTACCCATACGCTTGTGGTAGTCCTTAAGCACAACGGCATCTGCAACGCCATTGTATGGCTTTGTACCCTCAAGCATCAACGAGTTGATGTCGTTAACCGCAGTCAAGAGTATATTGCGATAGTCATCACCCTCGAACTTAACACCAATCTTCGCAGCATACGAGATACCCAACGCTGCAACGCCCGATACATGAGGACATGCCATAGATGTACCCTCCATCCATACATAGTCGTCACCCGCAACCTCCTTAATGCAGGTTGAGAGAATCTGACTTGCATTAGATGAGTTCTGCGCACCGATTGAGTAGTCACCACCAGGAGCAGCGATGTTACAACCACGGCCATAGTTTGTATAACCCGTAGGCAAGTAGTCAGGGCCGTATGCAGTCACCGATACGCATATTGGCAAAGCACCAGGATAGCCAGCATTAGAGGTTGTCTCATTACCCGCTGCGAAGATTACAAGGTTCTGACCAATTGCCGAGTGGTTGCAGTTCTCAGGGTTAATGAAGTACTTAATTGCGTTATACTCGAGTGATGTTGCGTTTATGTAGGCATTATCGTTTGCAAACGAGTTAGGGTCGTAGGCATATGAGCACTGAGCGATACATGCGCCATTATCGGCAGCATATATAAAGGCGTTACTCATATCGCGGTCGCTGGCAGCAAAAGCGCCATCGAACACCTGACATCCCATGATGCGAACACCATCACCATTGCCAGAGCCACCAGCGATAGAACTGATACCAATACCATTATTGTTCACAGCAGCTATAACACCAGCGACGTGTGTACCGTGTCCCGACTCGCCCTCTGTAGTCCAACTAATCTTACCATTAGAGTAGCCAGCAGAGTTGAAGTTGTAGCCATAGATATCGTCTACATACTTGTTACCATCATCATCTACGCCCTCTACACCATTAAGCTCCGCCTCGTTAATCCACATAGATGCCGCGAGGTCGGGGTGATTGTACTGCACAGGGCCATCAATAACCGCCACAACAACATCGGGTGAACCTGCACACAACTCCCATGCATCGAGAACACCTACATCTGCACCCTCGCGTGCAGTCTCAGCAATAGCATCATCGCCAGAGTTATGAAGATTCCACTGATACTTTGCATAAGGGTCGTTGAAAGATGACATAGGCACCAAGGCGCGTGTAGCAGCCATATTATCTATGCACAATGGGCGAGCCTTGTAATCCGATGCCAATAACACAGTTGTGTTAAACTCGATAGCAGTGATATGTGCGCTTGGAGCAACCGCTTTGGCGAACTTACGCACAGGGATACTCTTGTCGAACGACACAGAGTACCAACGATGCAAGCCAAGCTCGCGTGCAAGGCGCTCATTTTTTGGCATAACCAATGCTGGCTCGAAACTCAAGATATCGCCATCAACGAATATCTCACTCTTTACAGCCTCTATTTCACCCTTTTCAATACGCGCGATAGTCTCCTCCTCGAGGAACAAAAGCAGAGAACCCTCCTCACACTTATCTACGGTGTTACCCACAAGTTTGTGTTCGAGGATTGCCTCTGCCTCCATTGTTTTCTCCCCCTCGACCACTCCTGCATCCTTTGTGCAGGAGATGGTCATAAGAGAGATAATAGCAACGCTTATCGCTATTATAGATTTTCTCATATTACTTTACGAATTTACGCTCAGCCTTAAATGCAGTAGCCTCCGCAGGGTTGAATGGGAACTCCGATGGATCGGTGCAGTTCTCGGGATCGAGATACAACGATACGCGAGTTACTGCGCTGTTGTTGTCGTCAGAGTCCTTCGAGAAGTAGATGAGTGTCAAAGGCTCGTAGAAGTAGCAATAAGAGTATGACATAGGCTCGTTGTGCTTACCATACTGCACGAGGTCGAGAATAATCTCGTCATCGGTAGGATATGTGACATCCGTAACATCGCCAACATAGACATCGTAGTAGTAGTCCACAATATCGCCGTGAATCTCTACCTCGAGAGGCAAGACAGCCCAGCCGTCAGCATCGCCAAACTCATTGGGGAAGAGGTCCATAATGTCGAAGCCATCGTAGTACTTATCAGCGTTGATTGTGATGTACGACTCAGACACCTTCTGCGCGGGAGTTGTGAATACCTCCGAGAAGTATACCTCAGTGTTAACCTCACCAGTCTTCTCGTTGATGCCGAAGACATAGATGCGGTAGTTGGTCTCTGAGTACAAGCCTGTGCACTCGAAGCTCTGTGAGCCCTTGCTACCAACGACCTTCATACAGTCAGCGATGTGACCGTAGTAACCATTGTCTACATACCACTGTGCCGCTTCAAGAACTGCATCAACAACCTCCTCTGCCGTAGCATCAGCATCGCATACATCAATATAGTATAGCGATGTCTCGGGGTCTACCTCGAGCGATGCCTGAACGCGGTAGTGAGTAATCTTGTCGATTGTGAGGTTGAACTCTGTCTTGGCATTGGGATCGTAGGGAAGAGTGTGAATCTTCTCGCGCTTGATGTCAGTAGTGAGCATACCATACTCATAACCGAAGGCGAGAATGTAGTAGTCAGCATCCTCCTGGTCGAGAAGTACAGTGCCTGTATAGTCACCAAAGTGTAGGTAGCTTACGAGGATGTTTGAGTCGAGCTTGTTGTAGAAGTCAAGAATTTCCTCATCTGTAGCGTTCTCAACATCTGCTGCGGGAAGCACCAATGCAGCATACTGATCCATGTTTGTAGTAGATACAGTGTATGTCACACGGTCGGTGTTAACCTTCACATCCGAGATATTCAACACGTTGTCAGAAGGCTCTACAGGACCAGTAGTGAATGTTGTGTAGACAAGGTCAGAGATAATCTCACCAGTATCGGTCACAGCACAACCATAAGCGTAGAACTCGGTGTTACCATTAAGCTCGAACTCCTGTGTTGCAGGGCCAAAGAGAGTAATCTCTGCTACGGCCTGCTCAGCTGTGTAACCAGCATACGCGCCGTAGTAGATAGCGTTAGAAATATCGACCTCGATAAGGCGCTCAAGATACATCTCCTCAGTCACACCAGGCGACTGACTCAATGCGCTCTCCATGTTCTCTACAGAGAAGTACCACGCAAAGTAGCGAATGTTCTCTGGTGATGGTGTTGTGTGCATCTTAACATATGGACCATTAATCTCGAACTCGAAGTCGATAGATACCTCCACCTCGATAGTCTCACCACTCTGAGTGATTACGATATCGTCCTTAAGTTTACCGTATGTGAGCGTAATCTTTGAAAGACGCTGCGAGCCTGTAGTGTTGGGGTCTACCACGAAGCTAACCTCGCCCTCATCCGAGAGGTCAAACGAGTGAATCCACTCATCCTGTGCTACAGCCTTAAGCTCGCTACCATCAGGGTTCTCAAGGGTATAAGTAAAGTAGTAATCACCACCCTCCGCCTTTACCTGCACATAGTTATCGTCAATAGACAACTCTGCGGGAACGCTTGGAGTGGGATCTACTGGTTCATTAGTGTCACACGCAACAAACATAGTTGCAGCGATCAATGATGCGAGTATAAATTTAAGATTCTTCATCGTTGCACTCTTTTAGAATTTACGCATTGCGCGAACGCGGTTGTAGGCCTTCTTGTCGTGGCCATAGTCGGCAAAGTCGCCTGTTGCAAAGCTAATCGAATATGCACCCTGCACGCCAAACTCCTCAGATGACCAGTACGCATCGTTCACGCCCATAGCGATAGGCTCATAACCCTTCTCGATAAGTGTTGCGTTGATAGCCTCAATGTTCAAAGCTGCATTTGCAAGCTCAGCTGGTGCGGGGAGATACCATGACGAGAGACCGAGGGCATTCTTACTGTCGCACCACACAACTGCGGGGTAAAGCTCCTCCCAGTTCTCCTGCGACTTGATATACTCGGTGTTGCGTGCGCCATTCTCGCGTGAGAACTCGCCACCCTGCACAATCAACATAATGTAGTCTGTAGACCACTGTGTGTAGCCCTCATCCATTGAGATAAGCAGGCCATGCTCACCACTCTCGTCAACATAGGCAATAATACCCTCAGCCAAGCCAGATTTGTAGTACTCGCCAGCCTTGTACTTAGCCTCTACTACAGGTTCCTCTGGATCGTCGCTTGGCACAGGACCCTCAGGTGAGGGCTCTGTGCACGAGCATACGAGTGTTGCCACAGCCAAGAGAATAAATAAAAATTCTCTTTTCATAGTCTAAATTATCTTACGTAAGTTTCACGAATGATTGTGTAGTTGCCCTCTGCATCATATACAGCACCTGCGTAGTAGATAGTGTCGCCAGTTGCGATGTTCTTATCTACAACGTTGAAGTATGTCTGGTTAGAGATAGTATTCACGTATGTAGTATCGTGCTCCTCCTGGAGGTATACGAGAAGATCTGCGTCAGACATGTTGTAAACTGTATCGTCGTTAACGAGGTGGCTCATCACGAACTTAGCAACGCCAGAGTTCTGGTCGAAGTAGAAGTAAGCGAGGATGTCGTTACCACTCTTAGAGAAGAGAATCTCCTCTACCTGAGGACCGAACTTCTGCTCCTTAGTAGTGAACTCCTTAACAAATGCCTCAGTTGTGTAAGTGCCGTCAGGTACCAAGCCGATAGCGTAAACGATGTACTTAGTGTTCTGCTCGAGCTCGGTGATTCTCCATGAGTTGTAAGTAGTCTCCAAAGCACGTGACAACCACTCCTCGCGGCTCATCTTTGAGGGATCCCACATTGAGTCG
>JAZRAW010000163.1:0-6490 GCA_045634765.1 Alistipes sp. | reverse complement strand
TTGAGTAATGGGGGGGGGTATTTGTGGCACACGATGCAACGACTGCACAAGAGATGCAGTTCACAGCATTGCGGTATGTCGCCAAAAAGTTATTCATCGCCCAAGTCACTCAATTTCAATGTGTAAAGGTAATACTTTTTTTGATACGATGTATCACAAGAAGTGATTTTTTATCTTAGTTATACTTAATTTATACTACATAGAAGACTACACGCAAAAGGGTAAAATCAACGCTTAAACCATTTTTGCACAAAAAGTCGTTTCACAACGCAACGACCTAATGCAATGTATATCAACAAAATCGGCGGTGAAATAAAATTCACCGCCGATAAAGTGCTATCCGATGGGCAGGTTCTTTTTGTATTGTATAGACTTGTTTGAGTGGTTTCGTCTCGACCCACAAAAGCAGTCTATACTCAGGGGTGATGTAAAGAGAGAGCGAATGGAAAACACTCGATTCTCCATTCGCCCTCAGGATTAAGGTGGCAAGGTTTAGCCACTATAACTAAATTACTCGATGCCTACGCGGTCGAAGATGAAGTCTACGTTCTTGAGGTAGTACTCCAAAGTGAAACAAGCGTCGAGCTCCTCGCGGGTGAGGACATCCATAACTGCGGGAGTCTCAGCCAAGAGCTCCTGGTAATCGGTACGCTCGCTCATAGCACGCATAGCAACAGGCTGAACAGTGTCGTAAGCCTGCTCGCGTGAGAAGCCCTTCTCGATGAGGGCGTTCATAACGCGCTGCGCGAAGATAACCTTGCGAGTGCGGTAGATATTCTCCATCATAACGTCCTGGAAGACTACGAGGTTCTCGAGGATGCCACGGAAACGGTTAAGCATGTAGTCGAGCAACATTGTAGCATCGGGGAGGATGATACGCTCGGTTGCAGAGTGCGAGATATCGCGCTCGTGCCAGAGTGCCACGTTCTCGTAGAATGTAGCCATGTAGCCACGCATAACGCGAGCGCAACCACACATATTCTCGCTTGAGATGGGGTTACGCTTGTGAGGCATAGCGCTTGAGCCCTTCTGACCCTTACCGAATGACTCCTCAACCTCGTGTACCTCGGTACGCTGCAAGTTACGAATCTCCATAGCCATCTGCTCGATAGACGATGCGATGCAAGCGAGGGTTGCCATGTAGTAAGCGTGGCGGTCACGCTGGATAACCTGTGTAGAGATGTTTGCGCTCTCGATGCCGAGCTTCTCGCATACATAGTCCTGGATGAATGGAGGAATGTTTGCGAAGTTACCCACAGCACCCGAAATCTTACCAACCTCTACGCCGCGTGCTGCAGCAACGAAGCGAGTGAGGTTGCGCTTCATCTCCTCGTACCACAACGCCCACTTAAGGCCGAAGCAAGTGATGTCGGCGTGGATGCCGTGTGTACGACCGATGCAAGGAGTAGACTTAAACTCAATAGCGCGCTGACGCAACACCTCGAGCATCTTCTCGATATCCTCCAAGAGGATAGAGTTAGCCTGCTTCAAAAGGTAGCCGTTAGCCGTATCTACAACATCGGTGCTGGTAAGACCATAGTGCACCCACTTACGCTCCTCGCCGAGGGTCTCGCTCACGGCGCGTGTGAAGGCTACGATGTCGTGGCGTGTCTGCTGCTCAATCTCATAGATGCGGTCGATGTTGAACGATGCGTTCTTCCAGAGCTTATCAACATCCTCCTTGGGTACTACGCCCAACTGGCTCCAAGCCTCCGAAGCCAAAATCTCAACGCGAAGGTAGGCATCGAACTTGTTCTGCTCGGTCCATACCTTGCGCATAATCTCTCTGCTATATCTCTCAATCATAAGGCAGGTTAGTTAGTTATTATGTTATTACTTGTTTATTCTGTTAATGAAGGCCTCCACGGTGTTCTCCATAAGGCAGGTGATAGTCATAGGACCTACACCACCAGGTACGGGGGTGATGGCCGATGCTACATGCTGTGCCTCCTCGAAGTCTACATCACCACAGAGCTTGCCATTGCGGCTATCGCGGTTCACACCCACGTCGATGACCACAGCGCCAGGCTTAATCATGTCGGCCGTAAGGAAACGCTCCTTGCCGATTGCCACAACGAGGATGTCGGCACGACGTGTCACCTCTGCAAGATTCTGCGTGCGCGAGTGAGCCACGGTAACGGTAGCATTCTCATCGAGGAGCAACTTTGCTACGGGCTGACCCACGATGTTGCTACGACCTACAACCACAGCCTCCTTGCCCGCTATCTCCACGCCCGCGAAGTGCAACAACTTAATGATACCCTTGGGTGTACATGGAAGCACGCATGGTTGCTTGAGCCACAACTTAGCGACATTCATAGGATGGAACGCATCGACATCCTTCTCGGGTGAGATGGCTGCGATGACCTTGTTCTCGTCAATATGCTTGGGTAAGGGCAACTGAATGAGGATGCCATCGACATCGTTGTCGTTGTTGAGTTCATCAACGAGAGCCAAGAGCTCATCCTCGCTTATCGTAGCCTCACGACGGAGCGTAGTATTGCGGATGCATACCTCGGTGGCTGCCTTAGCCTTGCCGGTAACATACGACACGCTACCTGGGTCGTCGCCTACGAGGATAACGACAAGGTTGGGGGTGCGGCCATACTCTGCGTTAAGCTTCTCGACCTTTACCTTGAGCTCCTCCTTAAGCGACTTTGATAGTTCTTTACCACTTATAATCATAGAGTTACGTTTTAACAATTAAATATTAGCGAAAAGCCTTCGCGCCGATATCTGTGCGGTGGAAGAGGTTGTCACACTCTATGCGCTGAACATCTGCCTCGGCCTTCTGCTGTGCCTCGCGGAGTGTTGGTGCCTCAGCCACAACAAACATCACACGGCCACCATTTGTCACGAGCTCGCCATCCTTCATGGCTGTGCCCATGTGGTATACCTTAGACTCCACGTTCTCCACGCCACGGATAACATGACCCTTTGTGTAGTCGCCAGGATAGCCCTTCGATGCAAGGACAATGCCAAGTGTTGCGCCCTCAGACCACTCTGCTGCGGGCTGCTCGTTAGATGCAACGGCCATGAACACATCTATAGCATCGCTCTTCAAGCGGGGCAATACAACCTCGGTCTCGGGGTCGCCAAAGCGAGCGTTAAACTCGATAACCTTGATGCCATTGGGGGTCTTCATCAAGCCACCATACAAGACACCTGTGAAGGGAGTACCCTCCTCGACCATAGCATCTGCTACGCGCTGCATAATCTTCTCCATGGCGTATGCGTGGTCCTCCTCGCTGATGAAGGGCAACTCGGTGTATGCACCCATACCGCCAGTGTTGGGACCCTCATCGTTGTCGTAGGCACGCTTGTGGTCCTGTGCTACGGGCATGGGGCAAATCTTGTTACCCGCAACGAAGCACATCAACGAGAACTCCTCGCCAGTGAGGAACTCCTCGATAACAACACTACCCTTTCCGAAGCGTGTATCCAAGAGCATATCGCGCAATGTAGCCTCTGCCTCCTCCATTGTTGTGGCGATGACTACACCCTTACCTGCTGCCAAACCGTCATACTTCAATACTGTGGGGAGTGAGCCCTTCTTAACATATGCCAATGCTGCGTCGAAGTCGCTGAATGTCTCGTATGCCGCGGTGGGCACGTCGTACTTAACCATGAGGCGCTTTGCGAAGTCCTTGCTCGCCTCAATCTCTGCTGCCGCCTTTGTGGGGCCGAAAATCTTGAGACCTGCCGCGCGGAAGGCATCTACAACACCTGCTGCGAGTGCTGCCTCGGGGCCTACGACGGTGAGGTCGATGGCTTTAGCCTTGGCGAACTCGAGGAGCTTATCGACCTCGGTATCCTTGATTGCTACACACTCGGCGAGCTGTGCTATGCCTGCGTTACCGGGTGCAGCGTATATCTTTGGGGCCTTGGGCGAGCGCGAGATAGCCTCGACAATGGCGTGCTCACGACCACCCGAACCAATAACCAATACGTTCATAAATAACTTAGTAATGAGGAATTAGTAATTAGTAATGTTTTTTAACACATAATTGTCAGAAAGGGTTAGATTTGGCGATTTGTCGCAGACTGAAAAGCGGAGTTTACTTGAGGTAAATGAGCATTTTCAGGCAAGCAAAGCGTCAAAGATTGCCCTTTATCACAATTAATGCTTGAAGTGGCGCATGCCGGTTACAGTCATAGTCATACCGAACTCGTTGGCCTTCTTCACAGAGTCCTCATCGCGAACGCTACCACCTGGCTGTACGAGCGCAGTTACGCCATACTGCTGGGCGAGAGTTACAGTATCGTCAAAGGGGAAGAAGCCGTCAGATGCGAGAACAAGACCCTCAGTGAAGCCCGCTGCCTGTGCCTGCTTAAGGGCAATCTCAGCAGAGCCCACGCGGTTCATCTGGCCTGCGCCAACACCCACGGTGTGACCATCTTTAACAACCACAATAGCGTTAGACTTAACATGCTTAACGATGCGCCAGCCGAAGTTCATATCCTCAATCTCCGCAGCTGATGGCTTACGCTCAGTAACGCACATATCGGCAACAACCTCCTTAGTATCAGTGTCGAGCTTCTGCACCAAGAGACCACCATTTACAGTTACATACTGCATCTGCTCGTTGTTAGAAGAGCTCATGTCGACCTGCAAGAGGCGCAAGTTCTTCTTTGTGCAGAGAATCTCGAGGGCCTCAGCCGAGAATGCGGGAGCCATGATAATCTCCAAGAAGATGGGCTTCATAAGCTCGGCTACCTCCTTGGTAATCTCACGGTTAACGGCTACGATGCCACCAAAGATGCTCACGGTATCAGCCTCGTAGGCCTTCTGCCATGCCTCCTTAATGTCCTTGCCGATAGCTGCGCCACAGGGGTTCATGTGCTTGAGACCCACAGCGAAAGGCTCGCTGAACTCACGCACAATGTTGAGTGCTGCGTTAGCATCCTGGATGTTGTTGTAAGACATTTCCTTGCCGTTGAGCTGCTTAGCTGTAGCCAACGAGTAGGGCACCTTATCTGCCGAAGCGTAGAACTTTGCCGACTGGTGGGGGTTCTCGCCATAGCGCAACGACTGAACGAGGTCGAACGACGCGAAGAGCTTCTCGTTCAACTCCGCCTGCTTACGCATATATGTCGCGATGCACATATCATACTCTGCAGTGTGGGTATAAGCCTTTGCCGAGAGCTCGAGGCGTGTCTTGAGGTTTGTGTTGCCACCCTCCTCAATCTCGGCGATGATGCGAGCGTAGTCTGTGGGGTCGCACACAACGGTTACATCGCGGTAGTTCTTAGCCGCAGAGCGCAACATTGATGGGCCGCCGATGTCGATGTTCTCGATAGCATCCTCCATCTTAACATCGGGCTTGGCGATGGTCTGACGGAAGGGGTAGAGGTTTACACACACCATGTCGATGAACTCAATAGAGTTATCCTTTAACGCCTTCAAGTGGCTCTCGTCGTCGCGGCGTGCCAACAAACCGCCATGCACCTTAGGGTGAAGGGTCTTAACACGGCCATCGCAAATCTCGGGGAAGCCCGTAACATCGCTGATGCCGATGGTCTCTACGCCGCTATCCTCGAGAAGTTTCTGTGTACCTCCCGTAGCGATAATCTCCCAGCCAAGGCGGCGCAAGTTCTGACAGAACTCCACAACACCACACTTGTCGCTAACACTAACTAATGCTCTCATATATTATAACTTCTTATTTATCAATTTATTAATAGTCTTAACATAGAGCTTATGCTCGATGCCATGAATGATGTTGGTGAGCTCCTCGATGTCGCTACCCTCGTAGACAACACCCGCCTGGTCGATGATGCGACCGCCGTCAAGAGTCTCGTCAACAAAGTGTGTGGTAACGCCAAAGAGTTTTACACCATAGTCTACTGCATCCTGAATGGCATGTGCGCCTTTGAACGAGGGCAACAACGAGGGGTGGATGTTAACAATGCGGCGCTCGTAGCGCTCCAAGAGCACCTTGCCCACAATGCGCATATATCCCGCCAAGCAGACGAAGTCAACCTCGCGCTCGTCGAGCATCGTAGCCAACACAGTCTCGTAGGCCTCACGCGAGCCATACTCCTTGGGGGTGAAGGCGAAGCACTCCGTGCCGTAGCGCTTTGCGCGCTCGAGTACATAAGCACCTGGCTTATCGCACACCAAGAGCACAACCTCGGCATCTATGACGCCCTCGCTACACGCCTTGGCAATGGCCTCATAGTTGCTACCACTGCCGCTGGCAAATACTGCCAATCGTGCCTTTCTCATAGCTTAGATGATAGTTACACCCTCACTCTCAACTACGCGACCGATGACTGAAGCACGCTCGCCACACTCGGCAAGGATAGCGATAGCCTTCTCGGCATCTGCCTCGGGCAACGCGATAACCATACCGATACCCATGTTGAAGATGTTGAACATCTCGCGGTGTGACACCTTGCCATACTTCTCCAAGAGCTGGAACACGGGCAAAATCTCCCATGTGCCCTCCTTAACCTCTACGCCCTGGCCATCCTTCAAGATGCGAGG
>JAZRAW010000162.1:0-8982 GCA_045634765.1 Alistipes sp. | reverse complement strand
GTTGGGGCATGGAAGACCCATGAACGAGAGGCGTGAGCCATCGGTACCGCCACGGATGGGCTTAACAAGGGGCTTAACACCCGCCTCAATCATGGCGCGCTTAGCCTTCTCGATAACCTGTGGGTGTGGCTCAACCATCTTACGCATGTTGTAGTACTGGTCCTTGAGTGTAAGCGTTAGCACCTTCTCGCCATACTTGCGCTGGAGGAAGTTCACTACATCCCACATAAGCTGCTTCTTAGCCTCGAACTTATCACTGTCGTGGTCACGGATGATATAGCTAATCTCCGCCTCCTCGACGCTACCCTTGATGCCTACGCAGTGGAAGAAGCCCTCGTAGTGCTCGGTGAACTGAGGACGCTCGTTTGCAGGGAGAAGTGCGTTGAGCTCCGTAGCGATGTCGATGGCGTTAATCATCTTATTCTTCGCCATACCAGGGTGTACGTTGCGGCCTGCGATAGCAATCTTTGCACCAGCGGCGTTGAAGTTCTCATACTCCAACTCGCCCTGCATACCACCATCCATGGTGTATGCGAAGTCGGCAGCAAACTTCTTAACATCGAAGTAGTCTACGCCACGACCAATCTCCTCATCGGGAGTGAAGCCCACACGAATCTTGCCGTGTGGCACCTCGGGGTGTGCCACGAGCCACTCCATGGCTGTAACAATCTCCGCAACACCCGCCTTGTCGTCAGCACCAAGAAGTGTAGTGCCATCGGTGTGGATGAGAGTGTGTCCCTTGAAGAATGACAACTCGGGGAACTCCTCAACGCGCAACCATACGTCACCACCAAGCAAGATATCACGACCGTCGTAGTTCTCAACGATATGAGGCTTAACATTCGCACCACTCATATCAGGAGCAGTATCAACGTGAGAGATGAAGCCAATAACAGGGGTATTCTCATAGCCCTTTGTTGCGGGGAGTGTACCCATAACGTAGCCATACTCATCCATTGTCACCTCCTTGAGGCCGATTGTCTCAAGCTCCTCCTTGAGGTAGCGCAACAATACGAGCTGCTTCTCGGTTGAGGGGAACGATGTACTCGACTCATCAGCCTGTGTGTCGAACGATACATATTTGAGGAATCTATCTTTCAAGTCCATAGTATAAATCTTTAGTTTTGTTATTTCATTAGGTTGATTAATCTACGATTATTTCTCAATCTTAGCACGACGTGAGTGCCAGATGAAGTATGCAATAATTGCCACATACATCACAATGCCAAGATACTCAGCACCCATTGAACCTGCCCAGCCATCGAGAGTGAGGTCTACGCCTGCGAATGCGATAATAGCACTTACAACACCCATAAGAGCACCACCAGCGATAAAGCCCGAAGCGATGAGTGTACCACGGTTATTGTTTGCCTGAGCCTGCTCTGCATTCTTGTGACGATTAACAGCCCAGTTTGCCAAGCCACCCACTACCAAAGGAGCATTGAGGTTCATTGGGATGAACATACCGAGTGCAAAGGGCAATGCGGGAACGTTGATGAGCGTGAGCACAAGGATAAGACCTGCACCGATACCATAGAGCAACCATGGTGTAACACCGCCCGTCATCAAAGGCTTGATAACCGCTGCCATAGCGTTTGCCTGAGGAGCAACCAAAGCGCCCTCACCAGTGAAACCGTAAGTCTCATTCATGATAATCATCACACCCGCAACAGTAGCTGCCGAAACGAATGTGCCAACGAACTTCCAAGTCTGCTGCTTCTTGGGAGTTGTACCAAGCCAGTAACCCACCTTAAGGTCGGTGATAAAACCACCAGCCATAGATAGAGCAGTACATACAACGCCACCAATAACGAGCGCAGCAACCATACCTTCATTATCCTTCAAGCCAATTGACACAAGAACGAGAGATGAGAGGATAAGCGTCATCAATGTCATACCCGATACGGGGTTAGAACCCACGATAGCGATTGCGTTAGCTGCAACCGTAGTAAAGAGGAATGCGATAACGAATACGATAGCCAAAGCTACGATTGTCTGTGTCCAGTTGCCAAGTACACCAAACTGGAAGAAGACGAGTATCGCAGCGAGTGTTGCGATGATGAGCGAGAGGATAATCTTCATAGAGATATCGCTCTGTGTGCGAGGCTCAGCGCCTGACGACTTCTTACCCATAAACTCATTCTTAGCAAGCACCAAAGCGCTCTTGATGATGCCCGCCTGGCGCACGATGCCGATAAGACCCGCCATCGCGATACCACCAATACCGATAGGACGACCGATATATTTGTAGAGGTTCTCGGGAGTGAAGATAAGTGAGTTCTCCGATAGAACAGTTGTGTAGGCAGCACCCTCAGCGTAGCCAGTCACCTCAAAGAAGCTTGCGGTATCGCTCTTGATTGCAGCAATCTGCGCAGGATCGGTAATGCCGAAGATAGAGATAAGCTGATCAGCAGAGAGCGTATCGAAGATATCCTTACCCGAGATACCGAGCAATTGTGCAAAGGCCAAAGAGTCAATAGCGCCATCCAACGAGCCAACAAGGGGCACGATGAAGAACCACACAAGGGCCGAACCCGCTGTGATGATAAGGGCATACTTCAAACCAATGATGTAACCCAAACCGAGCACCGCAGCCGAGGTGTTGATGCCAAAGGCGAGTTTGAACTTTGCAGCAAGAGCCTGACCCCATCCCCATACATGAGTAGAGATCTGTGTAGACCATGCGCCAAATGTCGAAACAATAAAGTCGTAGAGGCCACCAATAAGACCCGCAGTGACAAGAATCTTTGCCTCCGAGCCACCCTTCTCACCCGATACAAGCACCTCTGTAGTTGCTGTAGCCTCGGGGAATGGATACTTACCGTGCATCTCCTTGACGAAGTATTTACGGAAGGGAATCATGAGGATAATACCCAGCACACCACCGAGAAGTGATGAGAGGAATACCTGATAGAAGTGTGCCTCAAGGTCGAGGATGTAGAGGGCGGGGAGCGTAAAGATAGCACCCGCAACGATAACTCCCGACGAAGCACCAATAGACTGAATGATGACATTCTGTCCGAGCATATTCTTCTTACCGCGCATGGTGCCAAGACCTACAGCGATAATTGCGATGGGGATTGCAGCCTCAAATACCTGACCCACCTTAAGGCCGAGGTATGCCGCAGCAGCCGAGAAGATAACGGCCATGATGATACCCAGAGTTACAGAGTAAGGGGTAACCTCGCGTGGCTGGGTATGTGGACCCATCACAGGCTGATACTCCTCACCCGCCTTAAGCTCACGATAGGCGTTCTCTGGAAGTGAAGTTTTAGTCTGTTCCTGTTGCATAGTATTGTGTTTTAGTAATTATATACGCATACAATTGTACAAAGATACGCAAAAAATCGGAACAACAAAACTCTCGCGTATAAAAATAGGTATAAAACAGAGGGATACCCTTCACGGATATCCCTCATTTAACCATATTATTGCGACAAATAGGGGCTACAACTACTCCACTACCTCGCCGAAGAGCGTTGCACTCGAGCAACCCGTAATGCGTACCTTAACGTAGTCACCAACCTTGAAGTTGTGGCGATCGAAGACTACCATCTTGTTCTGCGAGGTGCGACCCGAAAGCTGCTCCTCGCTGCGCTTCGATGTGCACTCAACAAGAATCTCGAACTCTTTGCCGATATCGCGCTTATTACTCTGCTCCGAGAGTTTATTCTGCAAGTCGATAATCTCTGTCAAGCGGCGTGTCTTAACATCCTCAGGGATATCGTCACCGAGGTTGCGCTGGGCAAAGGTGCCTGGGCGCTCCGAGTACTTGAACATATAGGCGAAGTCGTAGCCCACCTCACGCATAAGCGAGAGTGTCTCTGCATGCTCCTCCTCGGTCTCGTGCGCAAAGCCCGCGATGAGGTCGGTAGTGATGGCACAATCGGGCATATAGCGGCGGATGGCCTCAACACGCTCCAAGTACCACTCACGCGTATATTTGCGGTTCATGCGCTTAAGCATCTCCGTAGAGCCCGACTGCGCAGGGAGGTGTATAGCACGGCAGATGTTGGGCATCGATGCCATGGTCTCAAGCAACTTATCGCTGATATCCTTGGGATGTGACGTAGCAAAGCGCACACGCAACAATGGCGAAATCTCAGCCACCTGCTTCAACAGCTCTGGGAAATCTACATCACCCGTGCGGTATGAGTTTACGTTCTGACCCAAAAGCGTCACCTCGCGGTAGCCATTCTCGAAGAGTGTGCGTGCCTCAGCCACAATGGTCTTAGCATCGCGGCTACGCTCGATGCCGCGTGTGTAGGGCACAACGCAGTATGAGCAGTAGTTGTTACAGCCACGCATGATGGCGATAAAGGCGCTCACGCCATTTCTATCGAGGCGCACAGGGGCGATTTCGGCATAGGTCTCCTCCTTCGAGAGCTCGACATTAACACCTGTAGCACCACCATCAACCTCGCGCACAAGACGTGGTAGGTCGCGGTATGAGTCGGGGCCAGCAACGATGTCAACACCTGTGCCGCCCTTTGTCAAATCCTCCTTTAGGCGCTCGGCCATGCAGCCGATGATGCCGATGATGAGCGAGGGCTTCTTCTTGCGCATATGGCGCATCTCGCTCAAGCGACCCCAGATGCGCTGCTCGGCATTGTCGCGGATAGAACAGGTATTGATAAGCACGATATCGGCCTCCTCAAGGCTCTCGGTATAACGAAAACCCTCCTGCTGCATGATAGATACCACAATCTCCGAGTCACCTACATTCATCTGGCAACCGTATGTCTCGATGTATAGTTTACGACCGCTACCTGTGAGTGGTCGCAAATTATTGATATTTACGTTCATAGACTTTATTAAAAGTGTTTAGGGGGTAACCCTCTTGATAGTTATAGAAATTGTATAATTGGAGTTAGTTTTAGGCATGCGAAACTCACGAAACCGCAGTTTACTAAAGCGTAAATGAGGATTTCGTGAGTGAGCATAACGCCAAAATAACCCAATTAGACGATTTCTAATTATTCCGTAGGCATTGCGTCCTCCTCGGGGAATGGCTTAAAGCCCTGACCGAAGGTATCGTACGCATCGGTAACAACCACGAATGCACGAGGATCAAACTCCTTAATCTTCTGCTGTACGCTGCGCACCTCCTTACGATTAACAACAAGGAATATCATCTCCTTATCATTGTCGGTATACATACCCTTAGCCTTGAGGTAGGTACCGCCACGATCGAGATCCTTAAGAATATACTGACGCATAACCTCAGAGTGCTCATTACAGATGATATAGAGGAGCTTATCGCGTGAAGCACCGTCGATGGTGTAACCCAAAACCTTGGCATTCACAAAGATACAAACACCAGAGTAGAGCGACAAAAGAAGACCTGCACCCTCCTTACCATCGGGCAGACCAACGCCAAAGCCGATAACCACAAGACCGCTCAACACGATAAGGGCATCCGAGAGGAGCACGCCATTTGCGAACTTCATCTTTGCGAACTTATGCAAGAGCATACCTGTGATATCTGTACCACCTGTTGCCGCGTTGTTACGAATTACGACACCCACGCCGACACCACTCAAGCAACCGCCTATGATGGCTGCGAGGAGCAAGTGGTCAGAGAGGTCGATATATCCATTGAGAAGCAATGTCGGATCGAGCGACTCGATGGCTGCTGCGTTAGGATAGACAAGGTAGTCGAGCAAGTTCATAAGACCAGGGGTTACGAACGATGCAAAGATTGTGCGACCACCGAGCTTACCACCAAAGATAAGGATAGCTGTAAGGATAAGGGGCACATCAAACATATAGCCGAAGGTACCCACCTGGATTGATGGGAAGAGGTTGTGAAGCACCAAGGCCAAACCATAGATACCACCAGGAACAAGGTCATAGGGGTTGATGAATACAACGAAAGCGAGTGCTACGAGGAAACAACCGAAGATAATCTGTCCAATGGAAGACCACCAACGCCAATCAGTTACAGACTCTTTTGCAGAGGCAGCCATGTCGGCAAAGCTAAATTTCAATTTCATAAATATGCAATTATGTAGTTTTAACAAACAAAATTAGACATTTTTTTTGAAATTGCAATATTTAGCCTTAATTTTTCCAATTATCGTTGCATGAGGAGCGTTCGGTGTAATTATGAATAATTTTGCATTTTTAGAATTTTGTTTTAACTTTGTGTTGTATGTTGGGTTTATTTCAGCAAAAACGACCCAGCTATAATACTCAAACAGAAACAATTATGACAGACTGGACACTATCAACTTGGATAACCGTAACACTGATAATTATCGTCGCCTACCTACTCGGTTCAATACCCAGCGCGGTGTGGATAGGTAAGAAATATTATGGCATAGATATTCGTGAACACGGCTCTAAAAATGCTGGCACAACCAACATGCTTAGAGTGTTGGGCAAACGTGCTGCAGCCCCCGTATTTGTCATCGACTACCTCAAGGGTTACGTCGCAGTGCTGCTCACTGGCCTCGCTCCCGTAAGCGATGGATGGGAAATCAACCTCCGCCTCATTGCCACTGTAGCTGTAGTTTTGGGTCACATCTTCCCCATCTTTGCAGGCTTCAAGGGCGGTAAGGGCGTTGCCACAATCCTCGGCGCAGGAACAGGCATCTACACACCAATTCTTCTGATGAGCTTCGGCGTGTGGTGCTTCGTATTTGCAGTATGGCACTATGTATCGCTTGCATCAATGGTGGCGGGTTGTTGCTACCCATTCTTCGTAACGATATTCATGATTATGTCTTATGAGCCCGCAGCACCCTTCAAGAGCATACCATTTATCGTATTCTCATGGTTAGTAGCCGTAATGCTTGTGTGGACACACCGCAAAAATATTGCACGCCTACGCGACGGCACCGAGTCACAAATTCACCTTTGGGGACACGACAACAAAGAGGAGAAGAGAGAGAACCAATAATAATATTAATATAACACATATATTTATAATGAGAAGATTCATATGTTTTGCCGTGGCGATGCTAACCTCAATGGTTGTATACGCACAAGAGTTTGACACTCACTTCAACGACGCTACACTACGCATCGACTATACACTCATGGGTAACGCCACAGAGCAACATGTAGCACTCCGCGACATGAGCTCAACCGACAACTGGTGGGGACGCCGCGTGAACCTCGACGAAGTACCCCTCGAGGGCAATGGCGACCTAACACTCTACGATGCAGAGACCAACGAGGTGATATACAAAACCTCATTCTCATCACTCTTCCAGGAGTGGATTACAACAGATGAGGCTAAGAGCATCACCAAGAGTTTCGAGTTCACGCTCCTTGTGCCTATGCCCCAGCGCACCACTATCGCTGAGATGGTGCTTCGTGACAACACTGGCAAAGAGAGCAAGCTAAAGCACACCATCGACCCTAACGATGTTCTCATCCGCGACCGTAGCAAGCAGCAGGCTGTACCCCACTGCTACACACACCAGGGTGGCGACTCAAAGGAGTGTATCGACGTTGTAATCCTCGCCGAGGGCTATAGAATAGATGAGATGGACACATTCCTCGAGGATGCCATGATTACCACATCGGAGATTCTCTCATATGAGCCATTCAAGAGCCACAAGGAGAAGTTTAATTTTATTGCGGTGTATAGCGCATCTACCGACACTAACGTAAGCGTACCTCAGGATGAGACATGGCGCGACACGGCTGTAGGCTCTAACTTTATGACATTCTACATGCCACGCTATCTCACATCTGGCGAGGTATACGCAATGTATGACTTGGCCACAAACATTCCTTGTGAGCACTTCATCATCCTTGCAAACACCGCTACATATGGTGGTGGCGGCATCTACAACTCATACACCCTCACCACGGCGCATCACCCCGCATTCCGCCCCGTAGTAGTGCATGAGTTCGGTCACTCGTTTGGCGGTCTTGGTGACGAGTATTTCTACGAGAATGGCGATAGCAACGATGAGATTCACTCACTCGCGCACGAGCCATGGGAGCCCAACATCACCACTCTTGTCGACTTCGACTCGAAGTGGGCAGATATGGTTGAGCCAGGCATTGAGATACCCACAAAGGTTACAGCAGAGCGTTCTAAGAACTACACTGTGGGCGTATACGAGGGTGGCGGTTATCGCACCAAGGGCATCTATCGTCCAACGGACGTATGCCGCATGCGTGACAACGTAGCGGAGCGCTTCTGCCCCGTATGTGAGCGAGCTTTGGAGCGCGTAATACTCCACCAAACAGTGAACAAATAATCTTCATATCACACGCAAGTGATTAGGATAAAAAAGTAAAAAGATAGGGCTGCCAACAGATAGCGTTGATCAGCCCTATTTTTCGTATATATACGACAATAATGACTCGCTGCATACGACTACACCTCAACACCTTACACACAATTTGCAGATATATAATATAAAGATAGACCCATCACTAATAGAGACTTGTTTCACCTGATAAACAAGTCAATTGAAAAACAATATTACGACTATAGACTCACCTTATCACAAAGTTTAAATTCACATTTTTTTAGAAAAATATTTGTTTTTCGGGAAAATATTGCTTAAATTTGTTATTCGAACAACATAACAACCTTAGAACAAACTAAAACTAAACTAATAAACCTAATTAAACGACTATGACAAAGGTCCTTAAAATTCGTGATCTTACGTTGCGCGACGGCCAGCAGTCGTCATTCGCAACTCGCATGACTCAGCAGCAGGTAGACCGCTGCCTTCCTTACTACAAGGATGCAGGTTTCTACGCAATGGAGGTATGGGGCGGTGCAGTGCCCGACTCTGTAATGCGCTACCTCAATGAGAACCCATGGACTCGCCTCGAGACTATCAAGAAGGCAGTGGGCGATGTATCGAAGCTCACAGCACTCTCGCGTGGCCGTAACCTCTTCGGTTATGCCCCCTACACTGACGAGATTATCGACGGTTTCTCTCGCAATGCTATCGAGAGTGGTTTGGGCATCATGCGTATCTTCGACGCATTGAACGATGTTGACAA
>JAZRAW010000161.1:0-3328 GCA_045634765.1 Alistipes sp. | reverse complement strand
CGAGATTGACAACCTCCCCAACGCTATCGAGAAACTTACGCAGACAACCTTGCGTAATGTGATTGGTGAGTTAGAGCTCGACGAGACACTAACCTCGCGCGACACCATCAACTCGAAGCTTCGCATCGTCTTGGATGAGGCGACAAGCAAGTGGGGCGTAAAGGTAAACCGTGTTGAGTTGCAAGACATTACACCTCCCGAGTCGGTACGTCGTGCTATGGAGCAGCAGATGCAGGCTGGGCGCGAGCGTCGTGCTAAGGTCCTTGAGGCTAAGGGTCAGAAGGAGGCCATGATTTTGCAGTCTGAGGGTGAGAAGGCATCGCAGATTAACCAGGCTGAGGCCGAGAAGCAGACACAGATTCTTAAGGCGCAGGGTGAGGCTGATGCAAAGGTGTTGCAGGCTACAGCAGAGGCAGAGGCTATCCGCAAGGTGGCAGAGGCCATTGCAGAGTCAAAGACTGACCCCGCAACATATATGCTCCTCACTAAGTATGTTGAGACGCTCAAGGAGATTGGCGCAGGCAACCATGCTAAGACCGTATTCTTGCCCTTCGAGGCGAGCAACCTTGTTGGTGCTCTTGGCTCACTCACCGAGCTTATCGACAAGAAGAAGCAGTAATTAACAAACTGGTACTAAACGAAATAGGTGGCTTGCGCCACCTATTTTATTTTACCATTATCATATTAATTCCATCGCGGATGGGGACGATTACATTATCCACGCGGGGGTCATCGGCAACCATGCGGTTGAACTCCACGATAGCCTCCGTGTGCTTGTCGTTGTGAGCAATAGGCTCTGCAACCTTGCCATACCACAAGATGTTGTCCGCCAACATAACTGAGCCACTACGCACATAGCCACCCTCCATAAGCATATTGTAGTAGGCGGGGTACTCGCGCTTGTCGCCATCAATAAATACCATGTCGTATGTCTCGCCGAGCGTGGGGACTACATCGAGTGCCGAGCCTACATGCTGGCGTATGCGGTGGCCATAGTCCGACTGCTCGAAATACTTGGCCGCTATATCCTCCAACTCGTCATCCACCTCTATGGTATCGAGGATGGCATCATCCTCCAAACCACGCGCGATGCTAAGTGCAGAGTAACCAGTAAACGTACCAATCTCCAAGACACGCTTTGGGCGCATCATGCGCACAAGCATCTCAAGGAGTTTGCCTTGCAGGTGTCCCGATATCATGCGGGGGTTAATAACGCGCAGATAGGTCTCGCGCTCGAGGCGGTGCATAAGCTCCTCCTCGGGCTTCGTATTATCTAAGATATACTGTTCTAACTTATCCATAACTACTTATAAATCAATCGTGAGAGGTTGCCCAAGCAATCTGCCGCAACATCGCATATCTGCGTCGCGGTGATTGCCATAACCTTCTTATACGCCTCCTCTAAAGTGTCAATATCCTTATACAGCAAATAACTCTTGCCCGCACCTAACATATAGCCCTCGTTCGACTCCATCGAAATTGCCATCTGCGCCACGAACTGACGCTTGGCGATGGCGAGGCGGCGGGGTGTAATATGCTCACGGCAGAGGCGGTCAACCTCCCTCTCAATTAGTTCCACGCACTGCGCAGCATTGTCGTGGTCCGACGAGAAGTAGATGCCCACAATGCCCGTATCGGAGTAGGGCGTATATGTTGCCTCAACATTATACGATAGGCCATGTTTCTCGCGTAACAAGATGTTAAGCAACGAGTTAGCCGAAGGGCCACCCAATATATTCAGTGCCAAGGCCAAGGGCAGGCGGCGCTCATCGCGTATGCCATAGCCGCGCGTGCCGATGATGCCATGTGCCTGATGCGTATGGCGCGAGAGGCGCTGGTCGAAGGCCTCATATGGCGCGGGAGCAACGCGCTCAAACGCTCGCTGTGTAGGCTCTACACCGCCGATATATCGCTCGGCAACGCTCTGTGCCGTAGAGGCCGAGAAGTTTCCTATTGAGGAGAATACCATCTGGTCGGTGGTATATGTACGACCCACGAACGAGCGCATATTCTCAGTCGTGAAGCGTGCGATGGAGGCCTTAGAGCCGAGGATGTTGTGTCCAAGTTCCGAGCCTCTGAATATCATATCTTCGAAGTCGTCATAGATGCGCTCCGAGGGAGAGTCTTTGTATGAGTTAATCTCGTCGGCGATAACCTCACGCTCCTTGGCGAGTTCGCGCTCGGGGAACGTAGAGTTAAATATCACATCGCCAATAAGTTCCACAGCACGCGACAAGTCGCGACGCAACACCGTAGCATGCAACGTCGTATCCTCCTTTGTGGTGTAGGCATTGAGCTCACCACCGAGGTTTTCGAGGCGGCAGTTCACCTGGTGCGCCTTGCGCTTAGCAGTGCCCTTAAATAGCGCATGCTCCACGAAGTGTGCTATGCCATACTCGCCACGCTGCTCGTCGCGCGAGCCGGCGTTGACAACCATGGCGCAGTGCGTAACACCACTACGCACCTGACGGTGTATGCCTCTTATGCCATTAGAGAGTGTATATGTCTCAAACTCTTTCATTCTGATGCTTTAGTAAATATTGGCCAGTGTAGCTCTCTGCGCACTCCATAACATCCTCGGGCGTGCCAGCAACAACTACCCTACCGCCCTCCGAGCCAGCCTCAGGGCCGAGGTCTATAACCCAGTCGGCACACTTGATAACATCCATATTGTGCTCCACGACAACGACGCTGTGGCCGCGCTCAATAAGAGCATCGAAGGCACCTAACAGACGGCGTATATCGTGGAAGTGGAGACCCGTAGTTGGCTCATCGAAGATGAACATCACGCGCTCCGAGGACTTATCCTTCGTGAGGAACGAGGCGAGCTTAACACGCTGCGACTCACCACCCGAGAGTGTCGACGAAGATTGTCCCAACTTAACATAGCCGAGACCCACCTGCTGCAACGGCATGATGCGGTCGACAATACGCCTACATGTGCTATTTGTCTTGTCCTCTCCAAAGAACTCAACAGCCTCATCCACAGACATATTGAGTATGTCGTATATATTCTTTCCGCGGTACTTGACCTCTAATATCTCAGGCTTGAAGCGCATACCACCACACGCCTCGCACGTTAGCTCTACATCTGCCATAAACTGCATGCCCACCTTGATGACACCCTCGCCCTCGCACTCCTCGCAGCGGCCACCAGGCATGTTGAACGAGAAGGCCGTAGCCACAATTCCCGTATGCTTCGAGTAGGGCTGATCGGCAAATAGTTTTCGTATCTCATCATAAGCCTTGATGTAGGTCACAGGGTTGGAGCGCGTAGACTTGCCGATGGGCGACTGCGACACCATCTCCACGCTCTGCAACTGGCGGC
>JAZRAW010000160.1:0-9438 GCA_045634765.1 Alistipes sp. | reverse complement strand
GTCGTTACGCTTGCCCTCAAAATGCTCATTTACGCTCAGTAAACTCCGCTTTTTCGGGCTTCGCAAGCCTAAAACTACATCTTTTTATTCACTCTCTTAGGTTATGGGGACTGGCTAAGTTACTTTTTAGTCAGCCCCTTTATTGTTACCCCTGCAGGCGCCCTTAATGATTATTCGCCAATAAGAACTATCATTAGTCTAAAGGCTGAAAGATTCTATATGGGGTGCAATAATTTTTTTGTGACAGACGTTATATTGGCACAAGAGTTGATATAAACTCATACAGCTACGTTGGCAACGAGACAACGTAGTTAGGTTTCTTCATTTATTTAAGTTTGTGGCAAAACGTGTTTTGCCTAAAAACAGTTTGGGTTAGTAGTTACGGATGGTGCAACTGAGAAGTCCCACCATCCTTTTTTAAGGAGAATTATTTAGTTCGAATATTTGGCAAGGTATTTGCACTAAATCGATATAAGTGGTTATAAACCACCAGGTTTCTTCATTTATTTTAAGTTTGGGTTAGTAGTTTTTACAGAATTTGTTTCTGGAAAGCGAGCGGCAGTCGTGAGACTCCCGCTCGTTTTTTTCTATTTCTGTAAAAACTATGACGCTTCGGTGGCGGCTCGGATGACTTATCTTGTATAGTGTGTGGCGCAGATGCTCTGCATCTATCGTGTCTGCTTTGCCACCAAGTACCTCATATAAATATGGCTGACTTGTTGCCAAATCAGCCACACATCTTCGATGTTGCGCCATACACCACCCTGCGGTCACCTCTCGCCTGCTGCGAACGTTAGTAGTTTTGGTGTGCTATCCCAGAAGTCCGTACACTCACCTTTATGTTATGGAATAGATATAGTTTTTTACAGAATTTGTTTCTGGAAGGCGAGCGGCAGTCGTGAGACGCCTGCCTAAAAACTATTTACATATCTGATAGGTCAATGAGGCGATATTGAACACCAACTCTAGAATTTACATGTGCTGTATTAGCATCAATATTCTTGATATATTCATAGAAAACCGTAATTTGATACCTTCCTTCACGCCAAATTGCCATAGCATCATTATTTACTTGTGGTGATCCATATTTTGAGATAAGATTCATTTTAGTTTCATAGTATTCTTTTTCATATTTTGATGAAAAGTGATCAAAAGTATTCATATAGGTAGAGTACATATCGTGCCATATTCCATAATCACCTCCGACAAAGGAAACAAAACTTCCATACACTAACTTGTTTTCAACGAAAATTAGATTAAGCCTTTCAAATGTTACACTACCCAATTTAGCTTTAGTGACTTTAATTAGTGGATAACCCTTATATTCCGATATATCGGACACTTGCTCTGTATAAGTCAAACCCTTATTACGAAGAGTTGATTCTACAGAAGCCTTTGATTGTCCTAATTCTAACCCATAAAATGTACCCATTGATGTTTGTGCATTAACGGTCATACAAATGAACATTACACACGTAATAAGAAATGCTCGTTTCATAAAAATTTATTTTTAAGTTAAACAATAAGTGCCATTGCCACAGACAGCAACCGTTTAACATAAAATCAGGAGAATACCTAAAAAAGAAACGTGGGTAGTGCCTATCGGAAGAAGGGACGACCAAGTACCCATACGAACATAAGCACACCCACGCCATAAGGCGTGAGCATTTAATGTGCCTATTGTCTGTTCGTTTAATAATTTTGGTCGTTTTACTTCACGAAACAATAGCCCTAAATGCCATCTATAATCACTGCGTATTCCGCAATGCTACCACAAATATACAAAAGTATTTCCTAAAAACAAAATAAAAAACAAAAGTTATACATTAAGGTTATTAATGCTTTGGGTTAGTAGTTTTTTACAGAATTTGTTTCTGGAAGGCGAGCGGCAGTCGTGAGACTCCCGCTCGTTCTTTTCTATTTCCGTAAAAACTATGACGCTTCGGTGGCGGCTCGGATGACTTATCTTGTATAGTGTGTGGCGCAGATGCTCTGCATCTATCGTGTCTGCTTTGCCACCAAGCACCTCATATAAATATGGCTGACTTGTTGCCAAATCAGCCACACATCTTCGATGTTGCGCCATACACCACCCTGCGGTCACCTCTCGCCTGCTGCGAACGTTAGTAGTTTCGAGTGGTGTTCCGCTTGCGCTCCACAATTTAATATTTATTATAAATCTATTCCAACTTTCGTTCTATCAGTTGTGCCCACGCTGGCATACTATCAGCGTAACGCCTAAACACCTTTCCGTTGACAGCTCTGAAGAGGGGGCGGGCATCGTTATTCTCCACCGAGTTATCATAGAGGTAGCACCTATCAACTATCTTTGCGACATCTATGCAATTTGCCACAGAGAGTTTGTAGCGAGATATTATCTTCGTAATAGGCACATCGTGTCCACCCTGCATCACTCGCTTGGCAATACGCATAGCATTTATAGTTGGAGATTCGGTACATACGAAGAATAGTCGCACAAAGAATCCAGCCTCTTTTGCTCTACGAATATAATCTACCTTATCTCGACGTGACAAAACCGTCTCAAATATTAGGCTCTTTCGCTCACGCAAACACTCTTCACGCAACTCCTCGCAGTAGATGACTGACTTGCTAACTGCGTCTACAGAGTTCCAATCACCAAATCGCTCCTGAGCGATAATATCGGGATTGATATAAACAGCATCCTCCATCCACTCGTGACGCAGAATCTGCTCTGTGACAGAGGTCTTACCAGACCCATTAGGGCCAGCTATAACAATCAATACGGGTTTATGACTATTTACCATTGCCACAAGAATAATTTGCTAAATTATCCGATACCAACTGCTCTAACTCGGCGCGGAATTTTGCCTCTGCCTCTGCGCCACGACGACGAGCCTCCTCGCCGGCAGCGTGCATTAATGCCTCCAACTGCTCATCAGTAGGTTCTTCAACACCCGTAAGTCGATATTTTTTCAACTCTTGCTCCGACATAATACTTATTATTTGATTTAGCAAAGTTAGCAATTATTGAACAATAATACAAAGGCATACTCCATTTTTACTCATTTTCTTAAGGCTATATATCCATTGGGATGGTAGTTTTTTACAGAATTTGTTTCTGGAAATATAAGTGAGAGTTTAGGAAGTTTAAGGTATTAAGGGTTATGTGACGCACACCTCTATACACCTAAAACTCCTTAACTTCCCTAAACTCACTAAATTTCCTAAACCATATAAATCCCCTAACATGGTAACAAAGCATAGGCATCCGCCAAGAAACTATTGTTTTTTTTGAGTTTCTTTAAAAAAAATACGCGAAAAATTTTGGAGATTAAAAATAAAGTTGCATCTTTGCACCGTCGAAAGTGACAAGGATATTTTGGTCGATTCATCTAAGGGCTAGGATACCTGCCTCTCACGCAGGACATAGGGGTTCGAATCCCCTATCGACTACAAAAAAAAGAGCTGTTTAACAAATGTTAGACAGCTTTTTTCATATCCTACCAGAGACCAGAAGTCGGCTACATAAATAGGCGCACCATGATGGCGCGCCTGAACTAACCTTTAACTTAACTTATAGCAAGACTCCTTACAACAGAGCCTCAACAGCCTTAGCAACGCTATCCATGTCGGCCATAGGCTCGTAGCGCGCCACAACATTACCCTCACGGTCAACAAGGAACTTGGTAAAGTTCCACTTGATATCTGCCTTAGACGCGAAGTCGGGATCATCCTCAGCCAGCAGCTTCTCAAGAATAGGCGTAAGCGCATGGTTGGGGTCAAAGCCCTCGAAACCCTTTTGCGCCTTGAGGAAGGTATATAGGGGCGACTCGTTAGCACCATTAACCTCAATCTTCTTGAACTGAGGGAAGGTTGTGCCATAGTTCAACTGGCAGAACTGGGTAGTCTCCTCATCACTCTCGGGCGACTGCTCCTTGAACTGATTGCAAGGGAAGTCGAGTATCGCGAAGCCACGATCGGCAAAGCGCTTGTTCAATGCCTCAAGGTCGGCATACTGAGGCGTGAAGCCACATTTGCTTGCTGTATTGACGATAAGCAACACCTTACCCTTGTACTCTTCGAGCCTTACAGGCTTATTACCCTGTGCCATTACCTCGATATCATATAACGATGTAGATTTTTTTGTACCGCAGCAGCAGCTCTTCTTTGAAGTCTCCATAGTCTTATATTCTATAATTATTATGTTATATATTCGTTCTATAATCAATTTTTATTCCGCTGCAAAAGTACAAATAAAAAATTAACCACAAATGTTTTTAGTCTTTTTTATTAATCATATATTCTTATAACGCTATAAGTTTAGAATATACACACCACAAGCATAGAGAAATGCCATATTCTATAAGCGACGCCTATACCGCAATAAGAAAATAATTAGCTGCACATTATTGCGTATTCCATTTTTTTACTACCTTTGCACCCGAAAACAGATGTGGAGGGATTTGAGCTGATTGCAACCACAATAAAAAAGTGCTAAAACGGTATTCACAAGCCATAATAGGTCTTTTTATCGGCAATCACGACAACATGCGAAACATTGTTTTTAGGTCATCTACATACGATGGCTCATAGTATTACGTTTATTAATAACTAAAAACAAGGTATAATTATGGCATTTTTGTTTACTTCAGAGTCGGTATCGGAGGGTCACCCCGATAAAGTTGCCGACCAGATTTCAGACGCTATTCTCGATGAGTTCCTTCGTCACGACCTCAACTCTAAGGTTGCATGCGAGACTCTCTGCACAACAGGTCTCGTAGTCGTATCGGGCGAGGTACGCTCAGAGGGCTATGTAGATATTCAAGGCGTTGCACGCCGCGTAATCGACCGCATTGGTTATAACCGCAGCGAGTATCAGTTCGATGCAGCATCATGCGGCATCCTCTCGGCTATTCACGAGCAGTCATCAGACATCAACCAGGGTGTCGACCGCAAGGATGGCGAGGAGCAGGGCGCAGGCGACCAAGGCATCATGTTCGGTTACGCCGTAGAGGAGACACGCGAGTTTATGCCCGCAACGCTCATCCTCTCACACGTCATCCTCAAGGAGCTCGCCGTTATTCGCCGCGAGGGCGAGGTTATGCGCTACTTGCGTCCCGACTCTAAGAGCCAGGTGACAATCGAATATGGCGACGATCGCCGTCCTAAGCGTGTACACACAATCGTGGTATCTACACAGCATGACGAGTTCATTCTCCCCACCCACACACGCACAGAGGCCGAGGCAGAGCGCGAGATGCAGCGTATCATCGCTGACGATGTGCGCAACATCCTCATCCCACGCGTAAAGGCACGCCTTGAGCGCGCGAACGACAAGCTCGCAGACCTCATCAATGACGACTACATCCTACATGTTAACCCCACAGGCAAGTTCGTGATTGGCGGTCCTCACGGCGATACAGGCCTCACAGGTCGTAAGATTATCGTTGACACATATGGTGGTCGCGGTGCACACGGCGGTGGCGCATTCTCAGGCAAGGACTCTTCGAAGGTTGACCGCTCGGCAGCATATGCAGCACGCCACATCGCAAAGAACATGGTTGCAGCGGGTGTAGCACGCGAGATGCTCGTGCAGGTGAGCTACGCAATCGGCATTGCACAGCCCCTCTCAATCTATGTTGACACATATGGTACATCGAATGTAAACCTTACTGATGGCGAGATTGCAGAGAAGATTAGCACTATGTTCGACCTTCGTCCCGCAGCTATTGTTGAGCGCTTTGGTTTGAAGTACCCCATCTTCGAGGCAACTGCGTCATATGGCCACTTTGGTCGCCGTCCATACACCGAATTGGTACGCTTTGTTGGCGAGGGCAAGGAGTTCGCTAAGGAGGTTGAGTTCTTCTCATGGGAGAAGCTCGATGAGGTGGACAATATCAAGCAGGAGTTTGGTCTCTAAGCGACAAAAAATCTCCAAAATGTAAATGGCTCGATAACAACAACTTAGTTATCGAGCCATAAATTTTATAAAAAAAAGTTTGCAAAAAATTTGCAGAATAGAAAATTGTTACTACCTTTGCACTCGCAATCAAGAATTGCCCAGGTGGTGAAATTGGTAGACACGCCACTTTGAGGGGGTGGTGGGCATTAGCCCGTGTGAGTTCGAGTCTCGTCCTGGGCACTGAAACGGAAGGTTAACCTTCCGTTTTTTTTGTTTCATACCCCCCCACCCACAATCCGCCATTAGCACACGACAACACCACACCACCCTGCCCGAGCAGAGTGCCATCAGCTATGAGTGTTCGTAGGGATATGCAAGAGGTATATAAAAAAAGCAGCGGTAACCTTTCGATTACCGCTTTGTGACTCCGCCAGGATTCAAACCTGGAACCGCTTGATCCGTAGTCAAGTACTCTATTCAGTTGAGCTACGGAGCCATTCCTTTGCTTTTGCGAGTGCAAATATAGAGCATATTTTTCGAACCACCAAATATTTTTACAACTTTTTTTCAAAAAAAATGCAGCGATTTTTATCACTGCATTCTTTAGTCGTTGTATATCAATATTTTACTTGATATACTCAGAAAGAACTTTTTCAACGTTCTCACCGCGCAATTGTGTTGCGACAATCTCACCAGAGGGTGAAATCAAGAAATTAGTAGGGATAAACTCTACGCCATAGTCGGCTGCAGCCTTACTCTCTCTACCCTCATAGCCCCAAACATTGACCCATGTCATAGAGTTATCCTTAACATAGTCCTTCCATGCAGACTCTCGACCAGGACCGCACAACGATACACCATAAATCTCGAAGCCCTTAGGAGCGAACTTCTCATATGCTGTAACAAGGTGAGGAATCTCCTGACGGCAGGGACCGCACCATGTAGCCCAGAAATCTATGAGTACCCACTTACCCTCGGCCAAGAGGTCCGAAACGGCGATGGTATTGCCATTGGCATCCTTAAGCTCGATATCAATATACTTGTCGCCCACCTGTGGAGCACCCTCCATAGCGTAGGTTGTGCCCATGCCCATAAGGACAACTGCACACATCAAAGCGAAAAACTTCTTCATAGTTATACTTTATATATAATAAAGGGGTACTCGCGTGTTGACACAGCCGACCCTTGAAGTACCCCATAGATTTATCAATTACTTAATATGCTCAGCAAGCACCTCCTCAATATTCTCGCCACGCAAATTCTTTGCCACGAGCTTACCCTCGGGAGAGTAGAGGAAGTTAGCAGGGATAGCGTTAACATTGAGGTGCTCAGCAACACTCCACTTACCCTCGTCGTCGGTACCCCACACATTAATCCATGTCATAGAGTTGTCCTTGACGAACTGCTTCCAACGCGCCTCAGTGCCAGGGTTGTCAAAAGAGACACCGTAAATCTCGAGACCCTTAGGAGCGAACTTCTCGTATGCTGCAACAAGGTGAGGAATCTCTGCACGGCAAGGGCCACACCATGTAGCCCAGAAGTCAACAAGCACCCACTTACCGCTCTTGCACAACTCTGCTACACTAATGATATTACCCTCAGCATCGGGGAGCTGCAAATCCTGAAGGTCTGCGCCAACAGCAGTATTTTTAGCATTCTCGATATACTTGATATGCTCGTTGTAGAGAAGGATATGGTCGAAATCACCCTCAATCATGCCTACAAGTTCAGCAAAGCGAGTCAAGTCGCCACCAAACATTGAGTAGTACTGCAACATATAGATAGATGCTGCGTTATCCTTATTCTCTACAACAAAGTTGTCAAGGTATGAGAAGAGCATCTCCTCGGTAGACTCCTCATCGTAGACAATATCCGTAAAGACACCCATAGCATCACTAAGCAAGTCGTGAAGCTCTGAGCCCTCCCACTCGAGAGAGTCCATCTCGGCATCGTAGCTAACCGTCATATCGTTACCATCGAAGCAAACCATAGCAACAGCCTCGTCGTTGATCATGAACGATGCAAACTGCTCCTCATCGATATTTGTTACAAGCTCAAAAGTGAGATCCTCGCCAACAACAGCCTCAGCGATAGCCTCCTCATCGCCCATTACGACAACCTTGACAACATCACCTGCTGCCACACCGTCCATACCTGTAAAGTCACCATTTATGGTCACACCACTCTCCTTCTTAACATCACCACCACCGCAGGCAACCATAAGTGCTGCTGCGAGGAACATAAAATACTTTTTCATTATTGCAAATTGTTTTAGTTTTAGGTTAATACAATATTTAACGTTGCACCCCAACATTTTATTATCTAACGCTTTACTCTGTCGGGATTCGACTTTATGAAGCTTTCCCACGATGAGCTACCCTTACGCGACTTTGTGTCGCCACCCAATCCCTTGCGCTTCTCACCTGCCATAGCACGAGTGAGCACATTCGAGGTTGTAAACCAGTGACACAACGCCACGGCCATGCCATCCGTAGCATCGAGTCTACGTGGTTGATAATCGGTAGCAAGGATTGAGTTTATGATGGTTGCCACCTGCTGCTTCGATGCCGAACCACGACCCGTGATAGCCTGTTTAATACGCATCGGAGCATACTCCTCGATTACAATGTCGTGCGAGACGCTCAACACCGCAGCGATTGCCACACCCTGCGCACGACCCAACTTGAGCATAGACTGCACATTCTCGCCAAAGAAGGGGGACTCAAAGGCCACCTCAGCGGGGCGATAGGTCTCCGTAAGGTTACGCACACGCTCGAAGATGTAGGCGAGCTTCTTGTGCGCATCCTTAATCTTGTGCATATCTATCTCGCCCATGACCAACGCCTGAGGCTTGCCGTCACGAATCTCTATAACGCCATAACCCATATAGTTGGTACCAGGGTCGATACCCATTATGCGCAAAGGGGTATTCACGCTACTTCTCCTCGATCTTTACGATGCGCTTCTCCAACTCGCGCAACTTCTGCGACATCTCGGGGAGGTTCTTAAACACAGCGAACGAGCGATGATACTGCACACCTGGAAGCGCTGGAGAACCGAAGCGAATCTCACCATCGGGCACACTCTTATCAAGACCACTCTGCGAGCCAATTTTACAGTTGTTGCCCACGGTGATGTGGTCAGCGAAGCCCACCTGACCACCTACGAAGCAGTTAGAACCAATCTTTGTTGTGCCTGCGATACCCACCTGTGCCGACATAACGGTATTAGAACCAATCTGTACGTTGTGACCCACCTGAATAAGGTTATCGAGTTTAACACCTGAGCGGATGATTGTCGAGTCTGTCTTTGCACGGTCAACACAAGTGTTTGCACCAAGCTCCACGTTATCCTCTATGATAACATTACCCAACTGAGGAATCTTTGCGAATGTACCATCCTCGCGAGGTGCAAAGCCAAAGCCATCAGCACCAATAACAACACCAGCATGTAGAATACAATTCTTGCCAACTACACAGCCCTCATAAATCTTAACACCGGGATATATCTTAGTACCCTCGCCAATAGTAACATTATCACCAATGTAGCATTGT
>JAZRAW010000159.1:0-12597 GCA_045634765.1 Alistipes sp. | reverse complement strand
TACTGATGTTTATCGTTTTGGAGGGACTTGACGGAGCGGGCAAGTCAACACAGATAACCAAACTCAAGGAGATGTTTAATCAGCGTGGCGTAGCTACTGAGTATCTGCACTTTCCACGCTTCGATGCTCCCGTCTACGGCGACCTTATCGCGCGCTTCTTGCGTGGCGACTTGGGCACTGTCGAGGGCGTAAACCCCTACCTCGTGGCACTGTTGTATGCTGGTGACAGAGCCGAGGCTGCAAAGACCATCAACGGCTGGTTGGCAGAGGACAAGGTGGTTATCGTCGATAGGTATGTCTACTCCAATATCGGCTATCAGTGCGCTAAGCTCCCCGCGGGCAAGGAGCGTGACACTCTCCGCGAGTGGATTCTACGCACCGAGTTCGAGGAGTTTGCCATCCCCCGCCCCGATGTGTCGTTGTTCCTCGATGTCCCCTTCTCGTTTACCGAGCGTAAGCTAACCGAGACGCGAGAGGGTGACGACCGCTCATATTTGCAAGGTGGCAAGGATATACACGAGGCATCGCTTGACCTCCAGCGCCGTGTGCGTGAGGTATACTTGGAGGCTGCCGCATGCTCCGACGACATCAAGGTTGTGGATTGCTCAAACGCTCAAGGTGCTATGGCATCGCCTGAGGAGATTTATGAGCGCATCATGCACCATATATTACCACTTATTGCAGAGTAATGAGACTATCCCCTACAGCTAAACGCATTGCCCTCGTCGCTCTACGCTGGGTGCTCGGAGGAGTCTTTATCTTCTCTGGTCTCGTTAAGAGTGTCGACCCCGTAGGCACTTCGGTCTTTGTGGACAAGTACCTTGCTACATACTCATTGGAGGCATTGTTACCCCTCTCTCTTGGTATTGCAATAACTATTGCAGTGGTGGAGGTGGCAATGGGTATATTGCTCGTAATAGGCGTATTGCGCCGCTATGTCTCGCTTGCTGCATCCATCTTTCTGCTCCTCTTTACCATTATTACTCTGCTTAGCGCTACGGTGCTTCCCATCGGCGACTGTGGTTGCTTTGGTGATGCCGTTAAGCTCACCCCATGGCAGACATTCTTCAAAAATATAGTGCTTCTCCCCATGGCTATTGCTGTGTGGCGCATGAGCGATGGCAGAGCGATGAAGTGGCGATATGCGGCTATAGTTTTAGCTGTTGTCGTTGCCCTTCCTCTTGCGCTTAATCTCTATGCGTTGCGCTATCTCCCCATAGTCGATTTTATGCCCTACAAAGTGGGCGTTAACTTGCGTGGTGAGGTGTCTGCTGAGCGTGATAACGATGCCGTGCAGAGTATCCTTATCTTCAAGGATAGCACCACGGGCGAGGTTGTTGAGTTCATGGCTGAGGATACATCGTGCTGGACTAATCCAAATCTTGAGTATCTTGATGCTCGCACTGAGGTACTTACCTCCGATTCAGGTAGGTTCGCAGATTTTGCCCTCTTTAGTCGCGATGGTGAGGATGTCACGCTCGAGATGTTGAATAAGCCTGGACGTGTTGCATGGCTCTGTATTAACGATAGCGATATGCTTACAGGTCTTCGTCTGCAGTATGCAGAGCGACTTCTTGAGGCCTATCCCCCTCAGGCGGTGGTGGTTGTTACTACCTCCAATGCTGCCTACGTTTCGAAGCTTCTCAAGAGCGAGGTATACATCATGGACGCTATGACCTTGCGCTCCGTTATGCGTGCCGATGTCGGTGTTGTGGTGGTTAATGATGGCGTTATAGAGTTCAAGGCCGACATCAGGGATATCTAATATATGGTCTCTAATAAGACTGCTTTGTCCTTACGCTTCTATTTGAAATACTATCGCTCTAAGTAAACTCCGTTGGCAAGGTAATTGCCTCGCATAGCCATAAACTTATGTTGCTATGCGATATACTTTCCTTACGTTTTTAGTTCTAACAATTGTCGCATGTCATGGTGGTGGCGAGCGACAAGCCGACGCTCTGCAACCTGTCAAGTGTGTGGTTGCTAAGCCTCTATATGTCGTTAATCGAGATTTCGCTGCACTATCTACGGCTGATGATGCGGTAAACCTCGCCTTCAAACTATCGGGGCGTGTTGTCGATGTCCCTGTGGCTAAGGGCATGAGCGTCAGCGAGGGTCAGCTCCTTGCTCGTCTCGATTCACGCGATGTCGAACTGCAGTTGTCTGCCACGAAGGCTGCCTATGAAGAGTCGCTCTCGCGCCTAAAACGTGCAGAACGCCTCCTTGCACATGATGCCATCTCCGAGCAGGAGGTTGAGTCGTTGCGCAATGCTGTGGCTCAAACATTGGCAGCATATGAAAATGCCGAGCAGGCACTACAAGAGACCCGCATCACAGCTCCCTTTAGTGGCGTTGTGGAGTATGTCGCCGTAGATACATATCAACGAGTTGCCTCGGGCGAGACCATCCTACGCCTCGTGAAGCCCGAGAGTAATACGGTTAGCTTCACCGCCCCTGAGAGTCTCCTGTCTGCACTCTCACTCCCTACAACACACTACAAAGTGTTGTTCGATGCCTATCCCGATACATACTTCGATGCTACGATTAAGAGCTTCGCTCGCACCTCGAGTGATGCCCTTGGCTTTCCCGTATCGCTTCGTCTGATTGATGTGGACCATACGCGTTATAGAATCTCACCTGGCATGACCTGTCTCGCTTTGGTGTCGGTCGAGGAGCGTGATATTAATGCTGTAACACTTCCACTTACGGCGATATATGCCCCTGTGGGTAGTTATGATAGCGTCTGGGTGGTTGGTGACGATGGCTGTGTTGAACGTCGTAGGGTGACCGTAGGAGAGCCTATTGGGAGTAGCGATGTCGTAGTTTTAGAGGGCGTTAAAGCGGGCGAGATGGTTGTTGCTGCAGGTGTCTATAAGCTCACCGATGGTGAAAAGGTTAAGGTAATGTAAAATATTAAATGGTGCGCATATGACACTAAATATTACTAAGTTATCTCTACGCAATACCTCGGTTGTTGGTTTCTGTCTTGCGGTGGCTATACTCGGCGGCATCTACGCATTTATTCACCTTGGCAAACGTGAAGACTCTACGTTTAAGATTAAGAGTGCTGTGGTGACGTGTTATTATCCTGGTGCAACGCCCGAGGAGGTGGAGCAGTTGGTTGTGGTGCCAATGGAGCGAGAGTTTCACACCCTTACCTCTGTGCATAAGATAACCTCCGAGGCGCACTTTGGCTATGCACGAATGGTCGTTGAGTTGGAACCCGATACCAAGCCCGATGCCATTCCGCAGTTGTGGGATGAGCTACGCAGAAAGGTCGATGATGTTCGGCCTCAGTTGCCAGAGGGTGTGACAACGATAGATGTTGCCGACGACTTTGGCGATGTATACGGCTTGTATTATGCTCTCAAGGCAGACGAAGGCTTTACGATGGAGGAGATGCGTAACTACGCTCGAAATATAGAGCGCCAACTCTATAAGGTGGATGGTGTTAGCAGAGTCCTTATAGCGGGTGAGCAACCTGTTGATATAGAGATAGTGGTAAGTCCCGCTACGCTCTCGGCCTTTGACATCACCCCCGATGCTATTGCTCGTGCTATATCGGGGCAGAATAGTGTCGTAGGTCTTGGCGTGCGCCGTGCTGGCGAGGTTGTCGTGGAGCTTATAGAGGGCACAACATACTCCTCTATTGCAGACATCGAGAATCAACTCCTCTACGCCTCGGATGGCAAGCAGTACCGCTTGGGCGATATCGCAGAGGTGAGGCGCAGTTATCGCGAGCCCTCCTCATATATAGTCAAGGTGGATGGCAGGGATGCTATCGCAATAGCCGTAGCTACAAATCCCAATCTTGATATTGTAGAGGTGGGTGATAGGGTAGATGCGGTGCTTCAGGATGTTAAGGGTGAGCTGCCAGCGGGTCTTGAACTTGTGACACTCTATCCCGAGAATGAGATTGCCCGCAAGGCGAACTACGACTTTTTAGTGAACCTCGCTGAGTCTGTCGCTATAGTTATACTGCTTGTGATGCTCGTAATGGGTTGGCGTTCAGGTGTTATTGTAGGTTCTTCACTTCTCTTCTCGATAGGTGCAACGCTCCTTGCTATGCTCTTTATTGGTGAGGGCATTAATCGTACTTCGCTCGCGGGCTTTATTATCGCTATGGGTATGCTTGTAGATAATGCCATAGTCGTTGTGGACAACACGCGTAACCTCTCGACTCATGGTCTCTTATTGCACAATGCTGCTATTGAGGGTGCTTCGCGTCCCGCCTTTGGTCTTCTTGGAGCTACGCTTATAGCGATACTCTCTTTCCTCCCACTTCAACTATCGCCATCCTCCGTCGCTGAGATTATACGCCCTCTGTTTGTTGTCATAGCCATCTCTCTACTGGCGAGCTGGGTCTTGGCTCTTACGCAGGTGCCAGTCATGAGTGTTAACCTATTGCGAGGTGTTCGAGAGTCAAACTTCAAGGGGCATCTGGGGTGGTTCCGTCGTTGTGTGGAGCTTACGCTTCGCTTTAGGTGGGCTGTGGTTGCAGCTGTTATAGTGTTGTTTGGCTCTTCACTATGGGTTATGGGACGTATGCCTCAGAATTTCTTTCCGCAACTCTCCAAACCATATTTTAGGGCAGATGTAATCCTCCCTGATGGCTACGATATTGATGCCACTACATCCCGCCTCGATGTCATGACCGAATGGCTCTTGCAACAGCCCGAGGTTAAGCGTGTCTCGACAACATCTGGTGGAACTCCTCCACGATACTACCTCGCAAGTAGTAGTTATGCTGGTCGCTCGAATTATGGCAATATCCTTGTTGAGTTGCACGATGCCGATGCCACATCGAAGGTAGAGGAGCGATTCGATAGATGGGTGGTGGCTAATATCCCCGATGTCTGGTTGCGCTCCTCGCTTTTTAGACTCTCTCCAGTGCCCGATGCGACAATCGAGATTGGATTCGTGGGTGATAATATAGATACGCTGAGCAGGCTTACTCGTGATGCTATGGCGCTCTTTGAGGCTAATCCCCAGGTGCGTAATGTGCGTAATAGCTGGGGTAATAGGGTGGCACAGTGGCGGCCGCTATATTCGCAGATTAAGGCGCAACGCTTGGGTGTCGAGCGCAGTGCTATGGTTGCTTCGCTTGAGATATCGACCTCGGGCCTACCTATTGCTACTTATCGTGAGGGCGACTTGTCTATGCCTATACTTCTGCGTTCTGAACCCCTTGCCGAGAGTACTCTTTCGGCGCTCCCCACCATGCCTGTATTTTCGCGCTCGGGGCGTAGTTTTAGTTTGGAGCAGGCATCGTCGGGTTTCGACTTTGGCTTTGTTCGCTCCGTAATCAAGCGTGTCAATGGCGAGAGGGTTATGAAGGCGCAGTGTGACCCCAAGCGGGGTGTTAACGCCATAGCTCTACTTAACGACCTTAAGGCCGATGTCGAGACCAATGTCTCCATCCCCGAGGGTTATAGCCTCAAGCTCTTTGGTGAGGAGGAGAGTCGCGAGGAGTCTAACGATGCCCTTATAGGTCAACTCCCCATCGCGCTGATACTCATCTTTATTGTCTTGATGTTCCTCTTTGGCAACCTCAGAGACCCTATGGTTGTGCTTGTAACCCTACCCCTCATCTTTATTGGAGTGGTGTTGGGTTTGGGTGTCACAGGTAAGATGTTCGATTTCTTCTCGCTTCTCGGTTTGCTGGGACTCATAGGAATGAATATCAAGAATGCTGTGATTCTCATTGCCCGCATTAGGGAGTTGCGCAACGATGATTACGAGCCTATAAATGCCGTTGTCGAGGCGGCTACAGATCGCTTTATTCCTGTTGTTGCAGCATCGCTCACGACGATACTCGGTATGATACCACTACTCGCCGATTCGATGTTTGGTAGTATGGCTGCGACAATCATGGGAGGACTCCTCGTAGCTACGCTTATGGTCTTGGTTGTTTTGCCTGTTATCTACTCAATATTTTATCGTATAAAGTCATGATGTATAGAATATTTATTGCTATTATATCAACCATAGCTCCATGTGTGGTCTCTGCACAAATATCTATGGATGAGTATTGTGAGAGGGTGGTTGCATATAGCCATGAGCTGCAGGATGCTCAATACGAAACTCAGGGTGCGCGCGAGCGAGAACTTGTTGCTCGCAAAGACTATCTTCCGTTATTTGATTTGATGCGAGAGGTGAACGTCGATATGCGTACCCCTTCGGTTGGTAGGCGTTGGAATTGGTTGACGCGCCTCGATGTTTCTCAGCCAATCTTTCGTGGTGGTGGAGTGCGTGCGGAGGCTAAGCGTGCTGAATTGGTCTACGATATTGCGCAGCTCAACCACGAGAGTGTTCGGCTATTTACGATTTACACTGCCCAGGTTACCTATTGGGCACTATCGCGCGCTGAGAATAATTATGATGCAATGTGTTACTATGTTACTATTGTTCGTTCGTTGCGCGATGTGGTCGAGGAGCGTTTTAGAGAGGGGTATATATCCAAAAGCGATTTGTTGCAGGTGGAGTCACGCCTTAGTGATGCCGAGTATCAGTTGTCAAATGCTAAACAACAGCTTGAGATTGCAAGACATAACTTCAATGTGCTTATGGGCTTAGACCCCATGTCTCAAGTCTCCATATCGGAGTCAATACTTGTGAGTGTAGATATGCCTGTTAGGGAGGGTGTTGAGTCCATCTTGGCGCGCCATCCCGATATAGAGTCCTCGCGCCTAAATATCGAGCATGCCTTTTGGGGTGTGCGTGCTGTGCAGGCTAACTATCTACCGCAGATAGAGGTGGGGGTATATGGTCTTTTCCAACCCAACACACCGCACACCAAGGGTGGTGGAAGTCGTCTCGATGGAGGCCTCCTAATCTCTTTCTCTACGCCCATATACCATTTTGGTCAGCGCAAACACGCTGTCTCTGCTGCTCGTAGCGACTACTTGCGTCGGGTGAATGCTCAGTCGTCCGTTGTAGACCGCATAACGCTTGATGAGAGTGACACTTGGACAAACCTTACGTTAACGCACGAGAGGGTGGCAACGGCACAGCGCAACCTTGCTATTGCGCAAGAGAATCTTGAGATAAGCACCTATGCCTACAGTGAGGGTCTTGTGACTATTCTCGATGTATTGCAGGCACAGTTGAGTTGGTTGCAAATCTACAATAACGCCATTGCGGCTCAGTATGACTATGCGGTGGCTGTTGCAGCATATGACTATATTACATGTAAATCGTTGCGATAACTCCTCTTAATCTCTTGGTTGTTTGAATATTTTTTCATATCTTTGTGCGATATACGCATTGTGCGTGCGTTATGTGCGCGTGGGTGGTGCTGATGTAATCATGTCAGGCGCAGCTAACAATGTCAATAACAAATAGTAAGATATGGATATTTTATCAAAAGTAATCAAAGTATTCTTTGGCTCTAAGGCCGACAAGGATCGCAAGGAGATTGTGCCTTATGTGGAGAAGATTAAGGCAATCTATCCAACAATCGAAAAGTTATCAAACGATGAGCTGCGTGCTCGCTCTCAGGCATTGAGTAAGTCTATTACAGATTTCATCGCCGAGGACGAGGCTGCTATTGTAAAGAACAAGGAGTTGCTCGAGCTTCCCACTACGCCTCTCAAAGAGAAGGAGCGCCTCTCTACCGAGATTGAGAACCTCACAAAGCGTATTGATGAGAACATCGAGAAGCGTCTCGAGGAGATTCTTCCTGAGGCATTTGCCATTATGAAGGACACAGCACGCCGCTTTGCCGAGAATGACGAGGTGGTAGTTACTGCCAACGACTTCGACCGCAACCTCGCAGCAGAGCGACAGGATTTGGTGCGCATCGAGGGTGATAAGGCAATCTACAGCAGTCAGTGGACAGCAGGTGGTAATGTCATCAAGTGGGATATGGTACACTACGATGTACAGCTATTTGGTGGTGTTGTACTCCACAAGGGTCGCATTGCCGAGATGGCAACAGGTGAGGGTAAGACCCTTGTAGCGACACTTCCTGTATTCCTCAATGCCTTGGCGCATAAGGGTGTTCATGTGGTCACTGTGAACGACTACCTCGCACGTCGTGATGCCGAGTGGATGGGTCCTATGTATCAGTTCCATGGTCTCTCTGTTGCTTGTATCGACAACACACGCCCCAACTCTGCGGAGCGTCGTAAGGCCTACATGGCTGATATCACCTTCGGTACTAACAACGAGTTTGGCTTCGACTATCTACGCGATAACATGGCTAATGCACCCAAGGACCTCGTGCAGCGCAAGCATCACTTTGCAATTGTCGATGAGGTCGACTCAGTGCTTATCGATGATGCCCGTACTCCGCTTATCATCTCCGGTCCCGTTCCTAAGGGTAGCGACCAGCTCTTTGCCGAGTATCAGCCTGCTGCAAAGTATATCTACGACCTTCAGAGCAAGATGTCGTCAGCAGATGTCGCAGAGGCAAAGCGTCTCTACAATGAGGGTAACCACGAGGAGGCTGGTAAGCTCTTGTTGCGTGCCCACAAGGCGATGCCAAAGTATAAGGCTCTCATCAAGTTCCTCTCTGAACCTGGCGTAAAAGTGTTGTTGCAGAAGATCGAGAATTTCTATATGCAGGACAACGAGAAGCGCATGCCAGAGATTACTGATGACAACTATGTAGTGCACGACGAGAAGATGAATTCGTTGATTCTTACAGATAAGGGTCATGAGGTGGCATCAAAGCGTTTTGGCGAGGATGGATTCTTCGTATTGCCCGATATCGGTACTCGTGTGGCAGAGCTCGACCATGCACAGATGTCTGCCGAGGAGCGTGCTAAGGAGAAGGATGCTCTTATCTCGGATTACGCTATTAAGGCTGAGCGCGTACACACCATGAATCAGCTTCTCAAGGCATACTTCATGTTCGAGAAGGAGGTTGAGTATGTGCTTATAGATAATAAGGTGAAGATTGTCGATGAGCAGACTGGTCGTATCATGGAGGGCCGTCGTTACTCTGATGGTCTACACCAGGCTATTGAGGCGAAGGAGAATGTTAAGGTCGAGGATGCTACACAGACCTTCGCTACTATCACCTTGCAGAACTACTTCCGTATGTATCACAAGCTCGCAGGTATGACAGGTACTGCAGAGACTGAGGCTTCGGAGTTCTGGAGCATCTATGAGCTCGACGTTGTTGTTATCCCCACAAACAAGAAGGTCATTCGTGACGACCGTGAGGACCTTGTCTACAAGACCGAGCGCGAGAAGTATAATGCCGTAATTGCAGAGATTGAGCGCCTCGTAGCTGAGGGTCGCCCCGTGTTGGTTGGTACAACCTCTGTCGAGATTTCGGAGTTGTTGAGCCGTATGCTTAAGTTGCGCGGCATCAAGCATAACGTCTTGAACGCTAAGCAGCACGCCCTCGAGGCACAGATTGTCGCAGAGGCGGGACATAGCGGTCAGGTTACCATTGCTACCAACATGGCGGGTCGTGGTACCGATATCAAGCTCTCGCCCGAGGTTAAGGAGCGTGGTGGTTTGGCAATCATTGGTACAGAGCGTCATGAGAGCCGTCGTGTAGACCGCCAGTTGCGTGGTCGTGCAGGACGTCAGGGTGACCCAGGTTCATCACAGTTCTTCGTGTCGCTTGAGGATAAGCTTATGCGACTCTTTGGCTCGGACCGCATCGCATCTATGATGGATAAGATGGGCCTAAAGGAGGGTGAGGTTATCCAGGCAAGCATGATGTCTAAGTCCATTGAGCGTGCGCAGAAGAAGGTAGAGGAGAACCACTTTGGTGTGCGTAAGCGTTTGTTGGAGTATGATGATGTGATGAACTCACAGCGTGAGGTTATCTACACACGTCGTCGTCATGCACTCTATGGCGAGAGCCTCGATATCGATATGAATAATCTTCGCCTGGACTATGCCCAGAAGTTTGTCGAGGAGCACGAGGGTTACACCTATGAGGACTTCAAGTTTGAGCTCTTGCGCGAGGTTGCACTCAATGTCACATTTACCGAGGAGGAGTACAACTCAATGAAGCCTAAGCAGCTTATTGAGGCCATTGTCAACGACCTCACAGCATACTACGAGCGTAAGGCTAAGATGATTGCCGATGCGGTGCGTCCTACAATGGAGAAGATTTATATGGAGCGCGAGGGTAACATGGATATGCGCATTGCATTCCCCATCACAGATGGTCGTTTGCGCTTCACTGTGCCTGTGGAGTTGCAGAAGTGTAAGGATAGCGATGGTTTGGAGATATACCGCGTATTTGCAAAGATTGCTCTCTTCACCACTATCGACGACGCATGGCGTGAGCACTTGCGCGAGATGGATGACTTGCGTCAGAGTGTGCAGAATGCTACCTACGAGCAGAAGGATCCGCTTCTCATCTATAAGCTTGAGTCGTTCCAGCTCTTCTCGAAGATGTTAGAGGAGATTAACCGCGATGTCTTGGCACTAATCAACAAGGGTGGTCTTGCAATTCGTGAGGCAAACCCCGATTCAGTCCAGGAGGCGCGTGAGCAGAAGGCAAAGATTGATGTCAACAAACTTCAGGCATCACGCATGGCAGCAGCGGCGGCAGCTGGTCAGGGCGAGAAGTCGACAACAGCACCCATCAAGGTTGATAAGAGCGTAGGTCGTAACGACCCATGTCCATGTGGCTCAGGTAAGAAGTACAAACAGTGTCATGGTAAACTGCAATAGTTTATAACTATGGGATATAAGGAGCAGAAACAGCGTGAGTTCGACAAACGCTACTTGCAGATGGCGCGTGTATGGGCAGAGAACTCATACTGCGTGCGTCGTAAAGTTGGCGCATTGCTCGTTAAGGATAAAATGATTATCTCGGATGGTTACAACGGTACACCCGCGGGCTTCGAGAACATCTGCGAGGATGACATGGGCACAACGAAGCCCTATGTCCTCCATGCCGAGGCAAATGCCATTACTAAGGTGGCTAAGAGTGCCAACAACTGCGATGGCTCGACGCTCTATGTTACAGCATCGCCCTGCATAGAGTGTGCAAAGCTAATCATCCAGGCGGGCATCAAGCGCGTTGTATATGCCGACCCATATCGCAACGACGATGGCATCAAGCTCCTTGAGCGCGTAGGCATCGAGTGCATACAGATTGATGGTGTATAGCGCCCCATCTAACCCCAAAACAAGAGACTACCACAGTTCGCCCATGGTAGTCTCTTTTTGTTTGTGGAAGTCTGTTTCGCATATCACAACTCGATATGCCTTCTGCCATCGAAACCCTTGAGGTGCTCATGGTAGTAGACATAGCCAAGCTGATTGCATATAAGGCGCGTGTTGCCTATGATGGCCTCCTCGTTAGCGTGTGAGTGTCCAAATATCCACGCATCTATTCGGCTATCTGCTATAAAGTCTCCCAACTCCGTAGCAAAGGCGCTATTGAGTAGACTCCCCTTATGCTCTAGTGCAACGACCGCCATTGTTGGCAGATGGTGTGTTACCACCACGATATGCTCGGCGGTGCTCTCCGCTACACTCTTCTTAATAAACGATAGACACTTCGCGTGTTCAGTATTATAGTCGGTGGGTGTGAGGCGATGACCATCGTAGTTAATCTGCCTGAAGTCGGGCATCTCTCGTTGTACCGTCAGTTCATTTTCAGTGTCGATGTGCGACCATAGGGTTGAGAGTATGAAATCTACATTATCAATCCTCACAACCTTGTTCTGGTGATAATGGACATTAGGCATTATCTCGCGACTCCAGCTATCGCCATTTGCCATGATGTCATAGTCCTGGTAATATTCGTGGTTGCCAGGTACAATTAGCACCTCGCTATAGTTTACCGATGCCCACTCCCAAAACTTTGGGCAGGGCATGGTTTTATCGCACAAATAGCCGACGTCGCCCGCTAATACCAATACATCTCCCGTCACCTCGAAAGGTATATTTAGCATATATCGTCTGTTTGCCGCCATCTCTAAATGGAGATCCGAGGCGTACTGGATTTTCATGATATCAAACTATTGCTATAATGTTATCTCTTCGTTATCGTTGAGTACTCTTATGTTATAGTCGCAGAAGATGGCGGAGAATGATGATGGCGAGTCGGTATGTATCGGGATTATGGTTTGAGGATTAACAAATTCCACTATTCGTTGCAACGATTGTATGTCGGCATGACCGCTCGAATGAATATCCTTGATCGCATCACAATGCTCCTTGGCCCAACTTCGAAAACGCTCGGTGTTTGGTTCATTCCAGTAGCCACCCCATATCGACTTTATAAGGCGAATATGCCTAATGCTCAACTTCTCGAGATATGAGAGTGCCGATGGGCGCACAACCATTACATATCGCTTAGGATTGGTTATAAGATCATTATACGACACCTTATTTTTGCGAGGCTCAAGCGAATATATGTAACTCTCAGGATTGCGCTTCAAAAGGCGTTTCGTCAGGTAGTATGGGAAATACATCCTCATCTGCTCCGCCGTTGTTACAGTCGGGATTTTGGGGTTTAATTTAGCTACTGCAGCCAAAACATTTGCCGTGAATGGATCGACAACAAGCGTCTTCCGACATCTAATACAAGCACGAAATAGTGCGCATATACGGTCGATATTCTTTGCAGAGCACCACACCAAATGTAGAGCATCGGGAGCCGCATTGAAG
>JAZRAW010000158.1:0-6796 GCA_045634765.1 Alistipes sp. | reverse complement strand
CCGTATATTGAAACGAAGCATAACCATTCAAAAGAGACGTATCGAGCGTTTAGAAAAGCAGATTGAGGAACTCATTGCTGAGGATGATAAAACTGTGGTAAAGCGCCTATGCTCTATTCCTGGCATAGGTAAGAAGACGGCAGTGGCTGTGCTTACGGCAACAAAAGGTATGCACGGGTTTAACAACTATCGTCAGGTAAGCTCATACTTTGGTTTGTGTCCTCGTATCTACGACTCAGGAAAGTCTGTACATGGCAAGGCTCACATCTGCAAGATGGGAATGGGATGGATAAGGAGATTGCTATATATGTGTTCGATTTCTGCTGCGAAACATAATGAAGCATGTAAGGAGCTTTATCTTAGATTGACGGAAAGAGGAAAACCCATCAAGGTGGTATTTATTGCCATTGCAAACAAACTAATAAAACAAATTTTTGCAATCGTGAATAATAATAGCTTATATCATAAAACTTTTGCTTAATTTATTTGGATTTTAACACAGTTCATGCTGAGCGAAAGCGAAGCATCTACGGGATAGCACAGCAATCGAACGTCAGTACTCTCCGAGAGATTCTTCACTACGTTCAGAATGACATTCATAATATCATTACTAATTACTAATTCCTCATTACTAATTAGTTAAGAGGATTCCCACGTCGCTTCGCTCCTCAGAATGACGCTGTTATTTGTGTCATTGCTAATTGATTTATAACACTTATAACACCCACCCCACCCCGCGTGATTGCGTGATTGCGTGATTTCGTGATTTTCAGGGCGGGGAGTAGGGCGAACGAGCATCGCTATCACAAGAAATATGCGTGAGTTGCCACTGCTACTTTTATATTCATTTTACCATGTGTGGTAACTACCGCATGGATGGCTCTGACTACGCATCACACTATGTGCAATATTACATAGTGTAATAGACATAGTATGTTAATACTCACTATATTTACTGATGGCATACTACGCTGATAATAGTGAGTAGTAGGGGCAATACGGGGACAAGACTATACCCACCCCTATTGACCCATATACATACTAATATGGTTATTTATATAGCCATTTAGATGGTAGTATAGATAGTCATAGTAATGGCTATATTCAATGCCCTGAGCACTGCGAGGGAGAGGACTGCAAATACGAGAGACTGCGTTGGTACTACACCGATAGATTACTCTCTGCACGCAGAGTGATAGCGCAGTATGAGTGGAGTAAGATAGTTGGCTATCTGCCGAGTGCTGATGCCCACTTTTGATGCGTACACCTCGCCACCCCATAAATCACGAAATCACGAAATCACGCAATCACGCGGGGTGGGGGATGTGTTATTAATGTGATAAGGGCGGATAGTGCCCCCCTAAAATCACGAAATCACGCAATCACAGGGGGTGGGGTAGTGTGATTTGTGTTATTTTGTTGTGACAAACCGCAATCTACTGCCGCTTATCACCCTGCTTGGACTATAACTAAAGTTATATATCGCCAAAAAATAGTCCTATATAGTGCTTATTCTACGTTTTTTTTCTTATATTTGTCCCGAATACGCACTTGTGTGTATGGGGTGTGCGCCATAGAGGGTCAAACATAGGGACATGTATAGACCACGAAATGGGCGTAACACAATGGTTATTAAATATTAACACACTTATTTGAAATGACGAAATCGAACCACATCATCGAAATTCAGAACATCACAAAGTCGTTTCCCGACAAGGTGGTGCTCAACGATGTTAGTTTGAAGGTGAAGCAGGGCGAGTTCCTAACCATACTCGGTCCCTCAGGCTGCGGAAAGACTACACTTCTAAGGCTTATCGCCGGTTTCAATAGCGCATCAAGCGGCAAGATAATCCTCGATGGCAAGGATATGACAACTATCCCACCACACGAGCGACCCGTAAATACCGTGTTCCAGCGCTATGCACTATTCCCAAATTACAATGTCTACGACAATATCGCCTTCGGCCTCAACCTCAAGAAGGTAGACAAGAAGGAGATTGAGCAGCGCGTAAAGCGCGCCCTCAAGATGGTGGGCATGACCGACTACGAACACCGCGATGTAAACTCGCTCTCGGGAGGTCAGCAGCAGCGCGTGGCCATTGCGCGTGCTATCGTCAACCGTCCACAGGTATTGCTCCTCGACGAACCCCTCGCAGCCCTCGACCTCAAGATGCGTAAGGATATGCAGATGGAGCTTAAGGAGATGCACCGCACGTTGGGCATAACCTTCGTATACGTCACACACGACCAGGAGGAGGCACTGACGCTCTCGGATACAATCGTCGTTATGAACGAGGGTGTCATACAGCAGGTGGGCACACCTACCGACATATATAACGAGCCATGCAACGCCTTTGTTGCCGACTTCATCGGCGAGAGTAACATCCTCAATGCTACGATGATACGCGACGGCGTAGTGGAGTTCATGGGCAAGGAGTTCGAGTGTATAGACAAGGGCTTCGGCGAGAATGTCCCCGTGGATGTCGTTGTGCGCCCCGAGGATGTATACATCATCCGCAATGCCGAGGCAGCGATGTTCCAGGGCACAGTGCGCTCGTGCATATTCAAGGGTGTACACTACGAGATGTTCGTAGAGACTCCCGATGGCTATGAGATTCAGATTCAGGACTATAACTGCTTCGAGCCAGGCACCGAGGTGGGCATGATGATTAAGCCTAACGACATCCACGTAATGCGCAAGGAGCGCACCGAGAATCATGTCGAGGGCAAGCTCATCGACGCTACTCACGTCGAGATATTGGGCGAGACCTTCGAGTGCGAGGCTGTAGAGGGCATAGAGAGTGGCTCGGAGGTGGATGTAGCCTTCGGCTTCTCGGATGTCGAGCTTACGGACGACCCCGATGACGGTACATCGTGGGGTACGATACGCTTCATCCTCTACAAGGGCGACCGCTACCACATCACCCTCCGCACCGAGGATGACGATGTCGTATATGTAGACACGCGCGATGTATGGGAGGACCTCGACGAAGTGGGCATCAAGATACGTCCCGAGGCACTCAAAGTTACGGCACGCAACACTAAGAACGCCTAACGAGTGTGCGCTATGGGTAAGTTAATAAAATTCTTCTCACGACGCCGCAGCTGGAGCATTCCCTATGTGCTCTTCCTCGCTGTGTTTGTAGTTGCTCCCCTTGTCCTGATTATGATATACGCATTTCAGGGCGAGGAGGGAGGTTTCACGTTCGATAACTTCGATAAGTTCGTACACCAGCGCGAGGCTATCAACACGTTTATCTACTCGATAGGCATTGCGCTGATTACCACACTTATATGCATCTTCTTGGGCTACCCTGCAGCCTACATCCTCTCGAAGATGAAGGCCTCGTCGGCGCGCATCATCGTCATGTTGTTCATCCTTCCGATGTGGATAAATGTGCTTGTGCGCACATTGGCTACGGTGGCTCTGTTCGACTTCCTGACGCTACCCTTAGGTGAGGGAGCACTCATCTTCGGCATGGTCTACAACTTCTTGCCATTCATGATATACCCCATCTACAATGTGTTGCAGAAGATGGACCACTCGTTGATTGAGGCTGCCGAGGACCTCGGTGCTACACCCCGCCAGGTATTCACGAAGGTTGTCTTCCCGCTCTCGATGCCAGGTATCGTAAGTGGCGTTATGATGGTCTTCATGCCCACAATCTCTACCTTCGCAATCGCGGAGTTGCTCACCATGAACAACATCAAGCTCTTTGGTACCACCATACAGGAGAACATCAACAACGGTATGTGGCACTATGGCGCAGCATTGTCGTTCATCATGCTTGTTATTATCGGTATAACCACGCTATTCTCAGGCTCTTCGAACGAGGATGGCTCTAACGAGGGACTAATTTAGCATGAAGAAGTTTCTATCTAACTTATATATCGTGTTGCTGCTGGTGATGCTCTATTCGCCCATCATCATCATCGCAATATTCTCGTTCACAGACTCTAAGGTCTTGGGTAACTGGACAGGATTCTCGGCAGATTTGTACACCTCGCTCTTCACGGGAGGTGTCAGCGACCGCCTTATCGTCGCTGTGCAGAACACCTTTCTCATCGCCCTTGTTGCCGCTACCGTCTCTACCCTACTGGGCACCGTTGCCGCTATCGGCATAAATGACCTACGCTACCGCAAGCGTCGTGCTATCAACTTTGTGAACAATATTCCGATTTTGAACCCCGATATCATCACCGGTATCTCGCTCTTCTTGCTCTTCGTATCGTTGGGCATCACACAGGGCTATACCACAGTGATATTGGCGCATATCGCCTTCTGCACGCCCTATGTTGTGCTAAGCGTTATGCCCCGACTCACGCAGATGAATCCCAATATCTACGAGGCAGCCCTCGACCTCGGCGCTACGCCCATGCAAGCCATGCGTCGCGTCATCATCCCCGAGATACGCCCAGGCATGATTTCGGGCTTCATTCTCGCCTTCACGCTCTCTATCGACGACTTCGCCGTTACCATCTTCACCAACGGTACGGACGGCTTGGAGACGCTCTCTACGTTCATCTACGCCGATGCTCGCAAGGGTGGTCTAACGCCCGAGTTGCGCGCCCTATCGACCATCATCTTAGTTGTAGTGTTGTTGCTCTTGGTCGTTGTAAACTACCGTGCCCACCGCCAAGCTAAGCGCGCCGAAGAGCAGGCTAAACAGATTAAAAACTATTCGCGCCGATGAAGACTTTATCTAATTATGTAATGCGTCTTGTTGCCGTTGTGCTAAGCATCGGCATCGGCATCATCGCCACAGCGTGTGGCGAGCCCGAACGCGAGGAGGTATTGAAGGTCTACAACTGGGGAGACTACATCGACGAGGAGCTGTTGGATGAGTTCGAGGTGTGGTACGAAGAGCAGACAGGCTGCAAAGTAGAGGTCGTATACCAAACCTTCGACATCAACGAGGTAATGTTGGCAAAGATTGAGAAGGGCGAGGCTGACTTCGATGTCGTATGCCCCTCGGAGTATATCATCGGGCGTATGATGCGCAACAACCTCTTGTACCCCATCGTCACCGACGAGTTCTTAGCCGACCTCGAAAGCACAGGCACCGAGAACTACCTCGACTGCGTATCGCCATATATACGTAATCAGTTCGACCATATCATCACTCCCGAGCCCGAGCTCAATGCCAACGACTACTCGGTAGGCTATATGTGGGGCACTACGGGCATTCTCTTCAACACCGACTATGTCACAACCGAGGAGGCATCATCGTGGGACTTGATGTTTGACGAGCGCCTTGAGGGTAAGATATTGGTTAAGGATGCCTTCCGCGATGTATACTCTCCAATGCTTGTCTACGCCACTACTGTGGAGTTGCGCGCAGAGGGTGTACTGGGTGCCGAGGAGACACTACCACTCAACGATGCCGTAGCCATGGAGCGTGGTCTCTACGACTATGAAAAGGGTGTGGCCACTGTTCCCACCATCGAGGGTCTTATGTACGACGCCTCGGACGCCTCTATCGCCCATGTCGAGGAGTACCTCAAGCGCATGAAGCGCCTTGTGGCGGGCTGGGAGGCAGACTTCGGCAAGGAGATGATGACGCAGAACAAGGCGTGGATAAACCTCATGTGGAGTGGCGATGCTGTGTGGGCTATAGAGGAGGCTGCCGAGGTTGGCGTAAGCCTCGACTATGTTGTGCCCGAGGAGGGCAGCGTTGTGTGGTTCGATGGTTGGGTCATCCCCAAGTATGCCAAGAACCCTCGCGCCGCACGCTACTTCATAAACTATATGTGTAATCCCGAGAATGCTGTTCGCAACATGGATGCTACGGGCTATGTTAGCGTCGTTGCCACCGAGGAGGTGCTACGCGCTATGGACCCCATGCTTGCCGCTATGGATGAGACGGAGGACGAGGCCGAGAAGTTGGCACTTCAGGCTGAGCGTGATGCTCTCTTGGAGGAGGAGGGTGTAGACCTCAGCTACTTCTTCAAGGACGAGGCGGGCAACCCCCTCACCTTCGACATGGGCAACGGCTATATGGTGCATGCCGACTGCGTATATGTAGACCCCATCTTGTACCCCGACCAGTCGGTTATCGATCGCTGTGCCATGATGCACGATAGTGGCGAGCAGACCGAGAAAATGCTCGAGATGTGGTCACGCGTGAAGGGTGATAACCTCTCGCCATGGATGCTTGGCTTCATAATCCTCTCGTTCACGATTATTGTGGTGTGGATAGCATGGCGCAAGGTTGATGCCTACCGCAAGCAGCGCAAGATGCTCAAGCGCCGTCACCACGCGCGCAAGCAGCAGAAATAGGATGTCGAGAGAAGTGCGCAAGGGATATTTATGTCGAACGACGAGTATGAACTGTTGCGCATGGTGTCATGCTGAACTTTAGTGAAGCATCTCCTCAAAGTCGACTCGCGACAATGCTTATAAGGTGTTGACAGCGAGGAGATTCTTCGACAAGCTCGGAATGACAACGCCCCGCACCAAAGAACGAAAACATTTTATAAACTACATAACTTTTAAGACAATGACAAGAAAGCTTTTACTCTTCCTTGCCTCTACAATGATTGCCTTTCAGGCTATGGCAGTGGAACCAACTTCAAACAATGCAACCTTTGCTCCCTCAGAGCTAACCAACCCACAGCCCAGCGTGCTACCTTGCGAGGAGTGCGCCGAGGAGGATGACGAGTGGTCATTCTGGTGGGAGGCTGGTTTCGACCTTGCATCAAACTATATGTGGCGCGGTTTCGACCAGTCGTATCGTGGTGGTAACGGCACTATGGTAGACCCATCATTCCAGCCAGCCCTTACGCTCGGCTATGG
>JAZRAW010000157.1:0-9416 GCA_045634765.1 Alistipes sp. | reverse complement strand
ATTCCAGTCGTAGATGCGCTTAATCTCATTCTCCAAGTACTGTGTGCGGTACATAGGGTTCATCGAGAGGTACAAGCGGTCGTAGTAGTTGAAATCCAATGAAGCGTACCAGTTGTTAGGACCGCGGAAGTTAAGACCTACATTGATAGCCGTCTGAGGTGTGCTCTCCACCTTCATACCCTTCCAGTTTACCACGCTGTGAACGACATCTGTTGCCGAGTTATCAATCATCTGCGTGAACTCGGGGTTAGATGTGTAGATATAATCACCGAGGCTCACAGCACCCTGCAATGAGAGACCCCATGCAATGGGCACGCTCAAGCCCAACTCCACACCCATATAGCGCTTGTCGATGCCAGACATTGCGAAGTTGGTAAATGAGCTCTGGGTATCGTCGTAGAACGAGATAACCTTCGACTGGTCCATCATCTGAGTATAGTATGCCGATACGCGTGCACGAATCCAAGGAGTATTAAGGTTGTACGATACGTCGAAACCGTAGATACGCTCGGGGCTGAGGCCAGGAGTAATCTGGTTACGAGTACGCGCCGAAACAAAGGCATTGTTGAACATTGGTGCGTTCTGCATGATTGTGGCATTTGCCTCGATAGAGTGCGAACCTGAGAAGCGATATGAAAGGTTGACTTTGCCTTTGTATGTGAGGCTATTAACCTTATCAGAGTCGCCAAATGATGTCATACCACGGTCGCCATTAGCATTCTCATTGAGGAAGAGACCCTTCTCCCAAAGGCCCTCGCGCCATAGGCTCGAATAACCAATCTCTGCTCCAATATTTGCAGAGAAGCCACCCGCTGCAACGTCGTACATAGCCCAAAGCTGACCCTGACGAACGTGTGCGTAGTAGTCGTAGTTATATTTGTCTCCCTCCTTAACAGCCTGTGCATGACCATGCTCACGATAGTAAGCCATGTTGTTCTGATATGAAAGAACGTTATCGCCAAAGTCTCGCTCAGCAAACTTATCAACATCCAACCAGTAGTCACCGCCGAGTAGGTCCTTAACTGTTGAGTAGTACTCCGTACGATTTACGCGAGCGCGGACACCAGCAGTAATCTTCGAGCCACCACGGAAGATATGGTCGATTTGTGCAGCGAAGTTATAGTCAATCTGATCGGTGTGACGCTCCTCAATCATATATGCAGCACGGTGACCATCACCATACTCACCATTAACCTCACCATTCATATTATCCTGCATCAAACCGTCAAAATCGATATAGCCATCCCAGTTCTGCATATACTGCTGATACTTCATCTTATCGGTCTCAATATCGATATCAGAGAATGGAAGTGTGAGGTCGTTATTCTCTGCAAATCTATTGAGAAGCATGCGGCGCTCCAAGCGGTCGCCGTAGTATGAAGGCATTACGCGATAGTAGTCGGGACGAGGGTCCTCACCCTTATACCATGTAAGAGCTGAGTAACCATTGCGGCCAAAGCGTACAGATGTAGCGACCATGAGCGATGTATTCTCGCTAATCTGCCAGTTGTAGTTAAGCATCGCGATAGGCTCGTGCAGACGGCGTACACGCGAGTTACGCTCCTTGCCATTCTGCAAACCTACATTGGGGTTGTAGTAGTTATCACCCCAAAGGTCATAAGCCTCCTGTGTAGATGCCTGCTGTGCACCACGCTGTGTGGGAGCACCCATAATGGTTGCAGAGAGACGGTGACTATTATTAAAGATCTTCTCGGCAGAGAAGAAGTAGCCATAGGCATTGTAGTACACGCCATTTACATAGCCATTACCACCCTGACGAGTAGAGAGTGTAAAGCCATAAGACCAACCGTTGTCAAGCTGACCAGAGGCGTAGCTAACCATAGCACGGAAGCGATATAACTGTGTAGAGTTTACCACACTTGCGCGGAAACCCTTGCGAAGTTGTGATGCTCGGGCATTGATGTTTGTAGTACCTGCAACGCCACCCAAACCGAAGTCCGACGACTGAAGACCCGATGTAGTCTCCTGATTGCGCGTAGCGTCGTTAAGGCCACTCCACAACGACCAAGGGCCATAACCTGTCAAGGCGTCGTTGAAACGTATACCATTGAGGTATACATCCTGATACTGCGAGTCGTAGCCACGAACATTGAATCGCATCTCCGAGAAGCGATACGAAGCGATGTTGTTGAAGATATCCTTCGATGCTGAGAGTGTCGAGGGCATAGCCTGCGAGTCACCCGCATTCTCAACATCCGTATCGAGCTCGGCGAAGGCTGAGTCATCGATGGCAGTCATACCTGCAGGAATCATATAGACATACTGCATGTCATGCACGAGTTCCTTAACGCGCACCATAAGTTCGAGGTCCTCAAACTCGTAAGCCGAGAAGGTCAACTGATACTGACCAGGCTCCAAGCCATCAATCACGAACTCACCATTCTCATTTGTCGTGGTGTTGACAGCAATGCCATTTATCGAAATAGCAACGCCACCAATCGGCTCACGCGTTTCGCGTGACACGACCACGCCCTTCATACCACCCATCTGAGCAAAAGCACTTAGTGATATTAGGGCACATAGTGTAGTTAGTAAAAATTTTCTCATAGATTATATATTTAATATTTATCTTCCGATATAGATATAGACAGGGAAGTGGTCGCTAAAGCCATTCTGGAAGTTGTTTGTAACAAACGTACGCAATGGATAGCCCTTATACTGACCCTCCTGCTGAAGCATATATGGACGGGTAAAGATATTTCCATAGTACTTCTTACCCTTGAGAATGCGAAGCTCACCCTCATCAGCATTTACCAAGTTCTCGGTTACACAGATGTGGTCGAACAAGTTCCACACATCTTGATATGCAAGTGTACCAAGACCCGCGCGAAGCATCTGGTTGTAGGGGTTGAAGAAGTCACCCTCCTCAAGGTCCTGAACCTTACCCTTTGCGCCCATTACCCTTGTAATGCTTGCATCTGTAGCGTCGTCATTGAAATCACCCATAACGATAAACTTTGTGTCGGGATTCACAGCCAAAACCGAGTCCTTAATCTCACGAATCTGCTTAGCACATGCATCACGCTTAAACTGTGACGCCTCCTTACCGCCAAGACGAGAGGGCCAGTGCGACACAAGGAAGTAGAATGGCTCGCCATCAATTGTACCCCACATAGTTACAAGGTCTCGCGTACGGAAGTTGGGCAACCCCTCTACCTCAAGTTTGATATTCTCTGCACCCTCGAGTTTGAACACATCCGCACGATAGAGGAATGCACAATCCACACCACGAGCATCGGGTGAGTCAAAGTGGCATATGCGATAGTTAGCGCCCTTTAGCTTGGGTTGCGATACTAAATCCTCGAGCACAGAACGGTTCTCAATCTCCGATACGCCAATCACAATAGGATAATCCTTATTGATGGCAGCGATATCAAAGAGTACGCGCTCCATATTTGCGAGTTTCTTTTGATACTTGATTTCATTCCATTGCTTCACACCCTCAGGAGTAAACTCCTCGTCGTGAGTCTCTGGATCATCGTAGATGTCAAAGAGGTTCTCGAGGTTGTAGAATACTACTGTGTATGGCTTATCCTGCGCCATACCCGCTGTCACAGCAAACAGCGTTACTAATAGCATTAATAGTGTCTTTTTCATATATGTAGAAATTGTTAAATATTTCTTAAAAAATAGTTAGTTAACACCCCACTCCGAAGGCACTTTTGTATTTTTAACTTGCTCCTCAATATCGTCGTTGAGCATTGGGAAGAATGTAAAACCTGTTATCTCCTCAAGTTCCGCGACAGAGATGCAGTCTGCCGAAGTGATAGTGACATCATCACCACTATTTTCGTGTTCAAACCAAAACGCTATAGTTCTCACTTGGTTAGCATCCGTAATCTCATCTATACGCATACCCGTATTACCCTTTTTTGTGCGAAGCAATGCCTTGTAGTAGTGCGTTGGGGTTGGACATTTGTTGCCAGACTTATCCGTTGTCTTGCTATCAATTGACGAGTGGTGCTCACCACCAAAGTAGGCACCAGTAACCACGAAGAGTGTATCGCTGCACACCATGTTACGCACACGCCCCTCCAATACACCCCACTTATTTTGATTAAACTTATATTGCTGAGGTGTCATATTTGTAGCGTAGAATGTCTGATCCATCATCTGCTGCGAGCACTTACGGTCTGCTGCAGGAAGCTGGTGGCCACGGTCATACCAACCATTGTACGAGCCACGGCCGAGGTTTGCCTGAAGAGCTTCATCCACCTTGGGGTCGTAGCCGAATGAGCTGTTGTTGCGATTACCCTCGCCCGAAGTGTAGCACTTGTGAAGTGGATATGCCACCCACAACGATGCTCGCACCGAGGGGTCGAAGCAGTAGGTGTAGTTGCGGGCATTGCTCTTAGCGCCCATGGCACCATAGTGAGTGTTGAATATATAGTTGTTCTCAACCTTGCACACTGGCAACTCAGCCCACTCGCGACTAAAGGCGATGGTGTTGTCATAGCTGTGCTGTGTAAATGACAATTCGAAGCTTTTGCCATCTGAGAACGCCACATTTACAGTAGCCTCTCGCGACTCATTAGATGCGTTTTTTTCGAAGTATATATAGACCACCTTGTCCGTACTTTTCATGACGTCTTCGATGGTTGTGTTTCCACCAGAGAATGTGGCCCAATCTCCAGTTGAAGTTATGGCTATTGAGTACGAAGTACCCTGTTGTGCACGCAGCACCACAGCGCAGTTTTTACTATCGCCCTTCACATCAACACTCTTCATGTAGGCCTCACTCTTGATTGTCTCCACACCAGTAGTCTCACAACCACCTATCAACGTGGTTGCAATTACACTCAACAAAATCGCAAAAAAACGTCTCATCATCTTCATTTTTGCTCGCAAATATTCCTCAAGGTGTTTTATATAACCCTCTCGCCACTCGGGTGAGACTACCCCACCCGAGCTATAGCGAAAGAGTTAAAAGTGTTACTCAGCAAATGTAACTGTAAGACTATTCATACGCACCTGACCACCTGTCAATGATGCGATAGTGAATGATGTAGTGGCTGTGTCGAACTCAACAATCACGCTGCTACCATCAATTGTCGAAGGAGTTGAACCCAATGAAGCCTGCAATGCTGATGCATATGATGCACTGTTACATGCAAACACAATCTTCGACATAGCCTTATCGCACTCAACGATAATCTCTGAGCTCTTGTAGAAACGAGCAGGTGCATGGTAGTCTGCAACGTTGCTTGTTGAAGCGCCCTTGTTATTTGTCAAAGTGATGCCGTTAGCACTCCATACCTGCTTATTTGAATCAAATGATACGCGGTTAGCAACGTCTGCAAAAGACAAAGTAGCCTCGTTTGCAGGCTGCTCCTGCTCAGGTGCAGACACATGTGAAACATAAACACCCTTACCTACCTGAGGCTCATCGTTGTATGATGAACGGACACCACGCAATGTAAGTGTATCACCCTCCTTAAGACCAAGCGATGTAAAGACCTTATTGCCATCCTCGTCGTAGATACCGTAAACGTATACAGTACCAGTCTCATCCTGGAGGTCGAAATTACCATAGTTGGTGTTTGCCACATTCTTGATAATACCTGTGAGCTCATATACAGTATCATCCTCAGCAGCTGCCAAGAACTCCTCTACAGTAGCCTTCACTACACCGTCTGGTGTAGGCTCTGGCTCTGGCTCGGGAGTAGGCTCTGTAGAACCAGCAGCAACAACTGAGCGAATCATCGTATTTACATACTTACCACCGCTGAAACCGATAGTCCAACCACAAACATCAATCTTCTGACCATCCAACGATGCATCTACAGTACCATCGATTACATAAGCCAAAGAGCCCATTGCAGTTGAAGCGCCATCGATTGTCACATTATAGTAATAACCGCTGATTGACAATGTACCAGTATACTCAACATACTCAATTACGGGATTAGAGAGATAAGCGTCGAAAGCTGCGCCATCCATCTTCTTTGCAGTAGGATATGTGTAAGTAGTTGTGCCTGTCTTTGTGAATGAAACTGAACCACCAATCTGACGGAGACCTCCATATGTAGACATGGTACCCTCTACTTCAACAACATCACCAACTGCAAGATTTACAGCTGAACCAGAATAAGCGAGAAGCTTACCTGTATTATCCTCTACCAATGCACCACGACCATATACACCAATAACGGTTGCGTTCTTAACAACCACAGCAGTGTTATCAGCAGCAGCGATAGCCTCTGCGATGGTATATGTATCATCAGGATTTGGTTCGGGTTCGGGCTCGGGATCGGGAGTAGGATTCTCGGTGCCAGTTGCAAGGTCGATAACCTGACCACCCTCACCAACATCCAAAGTTACGTCATCGAGGCGGTATGCGCTCTCGGCAGTTGCTGAGAACTTGATGTAGAGCTTAGCAGGAACATCCTTCAAAGTGAAGTTTGCTGTAGCAACATTCCAGCGGCCCTCGGCAGTACCAGCGAATGTGTACTCAACATTTGACCACTTCTCACCGTCAGCAGAGAGCGATACGATAAACTCCTCATTCTTAAACAAGCTACCCAATGTCTGTGAGTACTTCTCAGTACCGAAAGTCAAGGTAAGGTTCTTCTGTGAAGACTCCAACTCAAGACCCATGATAGTGAAGTGGTTCTCAACCTTGCCGAAGAAGATGTTGTTAACACCTGAACCAGCATAGTCAGAGTATGAGCCATCAGAGTTAGAGTTATTACGAACAGTAGTGTTATGACCGTCGTATGATACGTTTGCAGCAGCTGGACCTGCAGCATTCTTCATCTCGGGGAAGTCTGTTACATAAGGCCAGTAGTTGCCATCCTTCTGTGCAGCCTGACCATCGAAGTTCTCATAGTAGAGAGCATCGGTTGTAGGAGGCTCGGGCTCAACAATCTGGATATTGTCGAGGTCAACAGTCTGACCACCGTTGCCAACATAGAACTTAACATCATCGAGACGATATACTGAAGCAACCTTCGCCTCGAACTTGATGTAGAGCTTATCTGTACCAGCTGCCAAAGTGAAGTTTGTAGTAGCTACATTCCAACGACCAGGCTCAGTACCAGCGAATGTATACTCCAATGGAGCCCACTCTGTGCCGTTCTTCGAGATAGATACGATGAACTCCTCGGGCTTGAATGTGCTGTCGCCATCCTGAGTGTACTTCTCCGAGCCGAAGGTCATTTTGTAGTTCAACTGTGCAGCATCCAAAGCGATGTCGTTAACCTGGAAGTAGGCGCCACCACCGAAGAAGATGTTGTTTGAACCCGAACCAGCGTAGTCAGAGTAAGAGCTGTTCGATGTAGAGTTAGCACGAACAGATACGCCGCTACCAGAGTAAGTTACATTCTCAGCTGCGGGACCCTCGGGATTTGCGAACTCGGGGAACTGGTCGATGTATGGCCATGATGTACCAGAGCCATACTCCTTTGTTGCCTCCTTACCGTCGAAGTTGTCGCCATAGAGCAACTCCTCAGTTACAGGAGCATCGTTCGATGCAGACTGCTTGACTGCAATCTTCTTTGTCTCCCAGTTGCCATAGGTCTTGTGCAAAGCGATAACCTTAACGGTTGTCTCACGCGCAGCACCTGTGTCGTTCATTGCAACTGCTACGGTAATCTTTGCATCACCAGTACCATTTGCTGGAGTAACTGTAACCCAGTCAACATCTACCTCCACCTTCCAATCGGAGTTAGCGGTGATGTCAACATCCTGGCTACCCTCCTCCATCGCAAAGTTCAATGACTTTGTAGAGACCTCCACTGTGGGATTTGCCACAACATCATTGCCCTTCTCCTCGCAAGCAACGAAACCGAGGGCAGAACCCACGACCATTGCCAAAGCGAAGAATGACTTAAAAAGTTTGTTTGCCATAATGCTTTTGTGTTAATTAGTTAAAAAATATTAAAAGTTTTTCATTCATACGCCACTCACATATCTACGATATGTTACATAAGTTCGCAAAGATAACACATCTTTTACAAATAAGAAAATATATTGGCCATTTTTCTGTTTCCTCACCACCACACAACTAAATGCCTTGCAGTGTTGTATTTTTGGACAATTATAACTATATTTGCGTTTGTAAACTAAGATTTATTTATGGCAATAGATAGAAACATGCGTAACATTGAGAGCGACAAAGAGTTCGAGAGCCGCATACGTCCGCAACAGTTGCAAAACTTTGCTGGTCAGGACAAAATCGTCGCTAACCTCAAGATATTCATTAAGGCCGCACTCATGCGTGGCGACTCTCTCGACCACGTCTTGTTGCACGGCCCTCCAGGATTGGGTAAGACCACCCTTGCAAACATCATCGCCAACGAGATGGGCGCGCAGCTCAAGGTGACATCGGGTCCAGTGTTGGATAAGCCTGGCGACCTTGCGGGTTTGCTCACCAACCTAAACCCCGGCGATGTACTCTTTATCGACGAGATACACCGTCTTAGCCCCATTGTCGAGGAGTATCTATACTCTGCGATGGAGGACTACAAAATCGACATCGTACTGGATAAGGGACCCGCGGCACGAAGCATTCAGATTGAGTTAGCACCGTTTACTCTTGTGGGCGCAACGACACGAAGCGGTCTGCTCACTTCGCCCCTTCGTGCTCGCTTTGGCATCACCTGCCACTTAGAGTACTACGATGCTCCCGTATTGTCGGGCATCGTGAAGCGCTCGGCAAGCATCCTCGAAATTTCGATTGATGACGACGCAGCATTGGAGATAGCACTTCGCTCGCGTGGTACACCGCGTATTGCCAATGCCCTACTTCGCCGTGTGCGCGATTTCGCTATGGTTGTGGGCGAGGGACATATCGATGTTGACATCACTCGCACAGCACTTGCGGCACTCAACATCGACTCGCGCGGTCTCGACCAGATGGACAACAAGATTTTGGCTACCATTATCGAGAAGTTCAACGGTGGCCCCGTAGGTCTAAACACCGTGGCTACTGCCGTAAGCGAGGAGGCTGGCACCGTGGAGGAGGTATACGAACCATTCCTTATTAAGGAGGGTTTCCTCAAGCGCACACCTCGTGGTCGTGAGGCTACGGAGCAGGCATACAAGCACCTCGGCTACACATACAACACAACCGAGGAACAATCTCTGTTTTAATTATATAGAACATATTACCTCAATTATGAGTTTATAATAATAGCGGACACATGTTCGCTATTTTTGTATCATGGGAGCACGTCACGTCATTGCAAGAATGATGCCCTACTCCGTCATTGCGAGGCTTGGTACAAGCCGTGGCAATCTCATTCGCAGCCCTCTGTCATTCTATATTTGCAGAAGCAAAGCGAAGATAGCGATAATTCGCTATCTTCGCAAACAAACAGAAGCAGTAAAGGACAAAGATTATTAACTGTCATTGGTGCTAAGGACACCGTTCAGCATGTTAATCCCCTTTACTT
>JAZRAW010000156.1:0-13088 GCA_045634765.1 Alistipes sp. | reverse complement strand
GCGTAAATGAGCATTTTGAGGGCAAGCCAATTTGTTGAGAGAATAGTGCAGATACTTTCGCTCGGCGAATTTCGAGGCGATGGGCTGTACTTAGGCGTACTGCCCATTGATGAGATAATTCGTTAGCGGAAGTAGATGCGCTGTTATATCAACAAAGAACGACAAAATACACTTTTTATTCACTCTCTCGAGGCACGTACGGGGTACGTGATATTACCATGTTAGGCCTAATGAGCGCAATGTATCCTGCGCAGATTGATTACCTTTACGAGCGGCTCTGCTCATCAATTGTATGCCCATCTGCTCATCCTTATCTACGCCCAGACCATTGTAGTAGCATACACCGAGGTTGTATTGCGCACTATCATCATCCTGCTCTGCTATACAAACATGCAAAGCCTCTAACAACAAATAGTTGCGACACCCCTATAATGCAAGCACAACATTCAAGAGCAATAACTAAGGCAGACTAAAACAACACCTTTTCGGCCATTATTACTAAAAGTTTGCAAAATGTTAGCTGAATAATTGGTGAATTAATAAAAAAGTAGTAATTTTACATGATAATATATGTATCAAAGCGCAAACACAAACAATTAAATAATCATAAAACAACTAACTATGACTATCAAGTATTCAGGTAAGACTCGCGTTGAGAGCGACCTTCTCGGCGAGATGGAGGTGCCCGTTGAGGCGCTTTATGGCGTGCAGACATTGCGCGGTATTGTAAACTTCCCCATTAGCCGCTTCCACCTCTACGACTATCCTTTGTTCATCAATGGTCTCGCTATGACCAAGCTCGGTGCTGCTGAGGCAAACCACCAGCTCGGCCTCTTGACTGACGAGCAGTTCGACGGCATCTCTAAGGCTTGCCTCGAGATTATGCAGGGTCAGCACCACGAGCACTTCCCCTGCGACATGATTCAGGGTGGTGCTGGTACTACAACAAACATGAATGCTAACGAGGTTATCGCAAACCGTGCTCTCCAGATTATGGGTCACGAGGCGGGCGAGTATCAGTACTGCTCACCTAACGACCATGTAAACTGCTCACAGTCTACAAACGATGCATACCCATGTGGTATTCACCTCGGTCTTTACGCTACACACAAGGTATTCATGGGCCACTACAACGAGCTTATCGAGTCATTCGAGAAGAAGGCTAAGGAGTTCGCACACATCCTTAAGATGGGTCGTACACAGCTCGAGGATGCTGTGCCTATGACACTCGGCCAGACATTTGGTGCTTTCGCTCAGATCTTGAAGGAGGAGCGCAAGAACCTCGAGTTCGCTGCCGAGGAGTTCCTCACAGTAAACATGGGTGCTACAGCTATCGGTACTGGTATCTGCTCTGAGCCAGAGTACGCTGAGAAGTGTATCGCTGCTTTGCGCCAGATCACTGGTTGGGACATCAAGCTCGCTGAGGACCTCGTAGCTGCTACTTCAGACACCACTTGCATGGTAGGTTACTCTTCAGCTTTGCGTCGCGTAGCTGTTAAGCTCAACAAGATCTGTAACGACCTTCGTCTCTTGGGTTCTGGTCCTCGTTGCGGTCTCCACGAGTTCGACCTCCCCGCACGTCAGCCAGGTTCTTCAATCATGCCAGGTAAGGTTAACCCCGTTATCCCTGAGGTTATGAACCAGATTTGCTACAAGGTTATCGGTAACGACGCTTGCGTTGCAATGTGTGCTCAGGAGGCTCAGATGGAGCTTAACGCTATGGAGCCTACAATGGCACAGTGCTGCTTCGAGTCTGCAGAGATTATGATGAATGGCTTCGACACATTGCGCATCAACTGCGTTGATGGCATCGTTGCTAACGAGGAGCAGTGCTTGAAGTATGTTAAGGATAGCTTCGGTATCGTAACAGCTCTTAACCCCATCATCGGTTACAAGAACTCTACAAAGATTGCGAAGAAGGCAATGGCAACAGGTGGCCGCGTGTACGACATCGTACTCGAGGAGGGCATCCTTACAAAGGAGGAGCTCGACACAATTCTTGCGCCTGAGAACATGATTAAGCCTGTGAAGCTTGATATTAAGCCTCGCCGATAATTAATTTTCGACTATAAGAGGTCATCTTCGACCTCTCAATCAATGCCACCAATGGGACGTACACAAGTACTACCCATCGGTGGCATTTTCATGTCGAGGCCAAATCTAACCTCTTCTAATCAAAAATTATTTTCTTGTGATAGTGGCGCGTTAGCGGCACATCACTAAAAGTAAACCACCCAGGGCTGTACATCAGAGTACTATCCTTGGGGGGGTTCTTTTGTGATGCACCACTACCACACCACTCTGACAAGAAATTTAGTCAGTGCACTTCCGACACGCTCATTCATTTTTCAGAACAGATAAAATAAAAGTCCCGACTTCGAATCGGGACTTTCTTTGTTAGTGGGTAAATACCTTACCAAGCTGTGCCTCTTGGCGCTCGTACTGAAGGCGCGAGTTTGTGGGATACTTCAACGCATCAAGCTCCTTGACAGCATCCTCAATGTCGCGCAGCAACATATCCGCCATATCGCGCGACATGCCCTGGCGCACAACGATGCGCATTACAATCATATCCTCAATGCTCTTAGGCATGGAGTACGCGGGCACCATCCATCCCGACTGCTGCAGGCGCGCCTGAAGGTCGTAGAGTGTCCATTTCGCCGTCTTGTTATAGCTATCCTTCATCGTCCACACAAACAAGGGGTTGACAACCTCATCCGAGTAGTTCTCAAAGCACGGCATCTCGCCTATGCGCTTGTGGCAGTACTTAGCAATCTCCATAGAGTTACCGTGAATACTCTCGTAACCCTTGCGACCGAGGCGGATAAAGTTGTAGTACTGACCGAGCACCTGCGCTGCGGGGCGTGAGAAGTTGAGTCCCACCTGCGTAACCTCGGCACCGAGGTAGTTCACCGAGAAACTCATCTCCTCGGGCAGATAGCTCTTATCGCGCCATACCACCCAGCCGAGACCTGGATACACGAGGCCGAACTTATGACCCGATGTAGAGATTGACACAACCCACTTCAACCTAAAGTCCCACTTATGATGCGGTTTAATGAAGGGGAGTATGAAGCCTCCAGATGCGCCATCTACATGGATGGGGATGTTGTGACCCGTATGCGAATTGTACTTGTCGAGCGCCTTATCCAACGCCTCAATATCGTCGTTGAGACCTGTCCATGTAACACCCGCAATACCCACCACGCAGATAGTATTCTCGTCGCAGAGTTTTATAGCATCCTCCGCACAGAGCGTGCGCTTCTCGCGCGTTAGGGGCACTTGGCGCAACTCTATCTGCCACAATTTGCAGAACTTCTCCCACACCACCTGCAGGCCTGTGCTGATTACGAGGTTGGGCCTGTCCACAGGTTTACCCTCCTTCATGCGGCGGTGACGCCAGCGCAACCATGCCGAAACACCGCCAAGCATGCATGCCTCCGAAGAGCCTATGCCGAGCGCACCTGTCTTGGAGTCGCCCACCTCGGGGCTATGCCAAAGGTTTGCGATGATGTTTATACATCGCGACGCCATCACCGCCACACGGGGATACTCCGTCTGGTCGATGTAGTTGATGGCTATCGCCTCGTTCATCAGGCGCGTAGCGTGATCATCCATATAGGTTGTCACAAATGTCGCGAGGTTTAGCTGCGGTTGCGTCTCTATCGCTGCCTCATCCTTGACCATGCGATAGGCAATTTCGGGCAGGGTCATCTCCTCGGGGATTGTTGTTGTTGGCGCGGGACGGAGCATCTCCTCCGAGCCATATACAGCCGCTGTGGCTGTAGAGCATCTTTTTTCACTCATAGGTATACAGTTTTAATGTTATGTACACCCCAAGTAGACACAAACCATGCCATAGGATTTATTCACTACATACGCAAATAAAGTATAAGAGGATGACTAAAAATTTAGCCATCCCCTCAACTTTAGGGAAAAACCTACCCACTATAGTATCACTACGCTCTATCGTAGGTGCGGAACTCAAAGGGCGACTCATACTCCTCGCCGCGCTCATGGCGCACGACATCAACGAGTCTCCACTGCGAGAAGTCTATCTCGGGGAACGAGGTGTCGCCCTCATAGTCTCGTTCAACATGGGTGATATACATTCTGTCGGCTACAGACAATGCCTCGCGGTATATCTGCGCACCACCCATGATAAATATCTCCTCATCCGCGCCAGCCATGCGTATAGCCTCCTCCAACGAGTGTGCCGTAAGTGCGCCCTCGAACTCTCTATCGGCACGCGTGATAACGATATTAGTGCGTTTGGGAAGTGGCTTCGAGCCAAGCGACTCGAAGGTCTTGCGACCCATAATCACTGGGTGACCCGAGGTTGTGGTGCGGAAAAAGCGCATATCCTCCTTAATATGCCACAAGAGCGAGTTCTTATCTCCGATAGTGCCATTCTGCGCGATGGCAACGATGATACTTACCATATTATATAGTTCTAAAATGAGAGTGGCGCCTTTATCGCGGGATGGGGGTCGTAGCCCTCGAGCGTAAAGTCCTCGTATGTATAGTCAAAAATTGAGTCCTTATCTGCAAGAATCATGCGTGGCAGACTACGCGTATCACGCGAAAGCTGCTCTGCAGCTTGGTCGAGGTGGTTGAGGTATAGGTGCGCATCGCCAAGCGTATGGATAAACTCGCCAGCCTCCAAGCCGCACTCCTTGGCAATCATCATCGTCAATAGCGCATACGACGCGATATTGAAGGGCACACCTAAAAAGACATCGCCACTACGCTGATATAGCTGACACGACAACTTACCTTCGGCCACAAAAAACTGGAACATAGTGTGACATGGAGGTAGCGCCATGCTACCCACATCTGCTACATTCCATGCTGAGACAATCATGCGACGCGACGATGGGTTACTCTTAATTGTGTTTATGACCTCCTTTATCTGGTCTATGCTCTCACCATTTGCCTTAGGCCAGCTGCGCCACTGATAGCCATAGACATGGTTCAAATCGCCAAATTTGTAGCCCTCGATGGGGGACTCCACACCCAAAGCACCGAGGAAGGTATCCATGTCAACAGGGAGCACACCATGCTTAACGCAAAGCTCATTATAGTAGCGAAAGGCATCACTATCCCAAATATGGACGCCATTATCGACCAAATACTTGATGTTGGTATCACCCTTTAAGAACCACAACAACTCGTGTATTACGCCCTTCATAAATACGCGCTTTGTGGTAAGCAAGGGGAAGCCCTCACCAAGATTGAAGCGCATCTGATAGCCAAAGATACCCTTTGTACCTGTGCCTGTGCGGTCGTCGCGAACTACGCCCTCACGGCATATCTTATCGAGTAGGTCAAGATATTGTCTCATCTATTTTGAAGTTCTTAAGTTCTATACCATTACTATCCATTGCTGCATATGTAGCCTCATCGCCCGACCAATCGCTCAAAAAGAGCACCTCCATATCTTCTACGACCCTGCGGTGCGGAATATGCATATGACCATAGATATATCGCTTTACATCGGGATTTGTAGCGTGGTGTCTCTCGGCATACTCCACAAGGAAGTCCAAGACACTCAGCGGGAGCTCTACTCTGCCGTGCGACTTACGAGAGGTGCCACTAAGCATCTTGCCGAGATATGCTGATATGTCGGGATGTATAAGCCAACGGAACATCCAGCGAGTAAGACCAAAACGGAACAGGAAGTTCATAAACTTGAGCATTGGCTGACCCTTGATGTTCATATTGTCTCCATGGGCAAGATGCATCTTGCATCCACCAACGACCTCAACTTTGGGTTTATACTCTATGCGTATGCCACATTCACGAGTGAGATAGTCGAGGCACCACATATCGTGGTTGCCAGGATAGAAAACAATCTCTACTCCCCTATCCGAGAGCTGGGCGAGACGTCCCAAGACCCTCACAAAACCTTGAGGCGCCACCTTGTAGTATTCGAACCAAAAGTCGAAGACGTCACCTAAGAGGTATATAGCCTCGGCATCTGCCGCAACCATATCGAGCCAACGACAAAAGGCACGCTCGGCACGCTTAGATAGTTCAGTATCCTCGCAACCGAGGTGTATGTCCGAAACAAAATATATCATCGCAGGTCTTAGATAAGTCGCTTAACCTCATTAGTAATATCTGAGATATTCTCCTTAACCTCGACAATATCTCCCTCGCGACTTATGATATATGTTGTTGGCACCTTGAGCACGTTGAACAAATCTACAACGCGCGCATCGCCCGCTGTATATAGCGAGGGCCAGGGTAGATTTTGTACATTCATTGCCGTAACCCAACTCTCCTTGTCGCTATCCACAGAGACATGATATATCTCAAAGCCCCTACTGTGGTACTCATCGTACAAAGCTTTGAGATCTGCATTCAGGGTGTTGCACAATGGGTTAAGTGCTGACCAGAAGTATAGCAACACAACCTGACCATCAAGATCCGAGAGTTTGTGCTCCTTGCCATATATGTCAGTGAGTTTCAAATCGGGATAATTCACCACAGTGACATTTTCGAGCACCTGAGCAAAAGCCTCAGTCTCAGCAATATTACGCTCCAACACTGCAATATATGGTGAATTTGGATACTTGGTCTTTATACCCTCCAAAACTGAGCGGTAGTGCACGATGCTAACACCCTCACCATCAAGCTGTGGAATATACTGCTCGGCAACACTGTGGTGCAGAGCATAGATTGCAGCCAAACAATCCTGGTGCGCTCCGACAAATCGCAACTGCACAAGCATCGCCTCACGAGCATAATTATATGCCTGACGCTCAAGCATAGGGTTGTTACCCAAGGTGCTTAACTTATTCTCGGCGATGTCGGCGAGGGCATCAGCCGATGCGAAATAGTCGTGACAGAACTCGGCAATCAGCGCAGACTCCTCAGATCCCTCAACGCGATAGTTCAAGAAGATGTTACCCGCTGACTCTACCTTGATATCATCGCCAGGGGCAACAACAAGAGTTACAGGACGGCTATCATCAGAGAATGTCAAGCGATAGAAACGGGGAGACTCACCCTCCTTGATATGGAATTTGAAGCTAAACGAACCATCATTCTTAAGGGCTACAGCATCAATCTGCTCAGCCTTATCAAACTTATCCGATATACGCTCCAAACGCACGGAGTCTGTACCGCTTCCTACAAAACGTCCCGATATAGTAGTATTTGTTGTGCTCTGCTCGCTGCACGAACTCAATATGGCCATTGCAAATATGGCAAAAAGTAATTTCTTCATTCTAAAACTGCAAAATAATATTTCTATCTACTTGTCACACCACTACTTGTGCTGGTTGTGACGCTGCTGGGGGCGCGCTCCCTTAACCACCTTACGGCCATTGTGATGCTTTTGCGCTTGGGGTTTACCACGCTTCATCATACGCTGCCCCCCACTTGGTCTGTATTCGCTACGCATGTGCGTAATAGCAGACATATCCATCGCAATATCCTCACCTGCCATGACGCGTATGTCGCGAACAATAGCCTCGTTATTGGGGTGCTCATTGTTATACTCATACCCCTTAGTACGCATATAACGCGCAATATTAACCATCTCGTGTGTGGCGTTACGCTCTTTTGACTCCTTTGCAATCTTTACCACAAACTGCTGGAGATACTTGCCGTAGTGTTTTAGCGCGACCCTCGACTGGGGATAGTGCAATTTTTGGGGTGTCAGAGTCAAATCTTGGCGTGAAGGTTGTGAGTATGGTGAGTCGACATCCAACCTAAAATCTGACATTATGAATAGGTGGTCCCAAAGTTTATGCTTGAAATCCTCCGTATCGCGTAGTGTGGGATTGAGGTTACCCATCACAGCAATCACCGCCTTAGCTTGGCGTGTGCGCTCTTGCCTATCCTCAATCTCGAGTAACGAATCCACCATCTCGTGTATATGGCGGCCATACTCTGGAAGATATAGCTTGCGACGTGTGAAATTATAGTTTTTTCTCATGCTTTTGCATATTAATTATGATTACCAACAACCCTTAAATCGTAGATTTAGTTCTATATTACCATCAATTCGGGTCATCTTACTACTGAGTACTTGCACAATACATCGAAAGGCAGCATCTTTAATCGCAATTTGATTCTACAAAGTAAATGCAAATTATTCATAAAAACAAACTATGACAAAAATTTTACTCCTTTCTCACTCCAAAAGTATGCTCAATTCATTACGTGAGCGACTAAACTTCGAGAACATCTCAACCACTGAGGCAGAGAGCCTCCCCCGCGCAACAGAGCTGTGCAACACAGGACACTTCGATGCAGCAATTGTTGACGGAGAGTTCTCATCAGAGGAGATGGGACTTCCCACCATAGTTGTCACTCGCACACCCAATATAGAGTCTGCCGTTGCGGCACTACGCCATGGTGCTATCGACTACCTCTCACCACCCTTCGACATGAATCGTCTGCTGCAGACCCTGCGCGACATAACATCCAACGATGAGGAGGGCATAACCATACACTCGCGACGCTCGGCGCGCAGTCAGACTAAAAACACTAACTGTGCCACACAACCCATTATTGGTAAATCCGAAGCTATAGAGCATGTACGCAATATGATTCGGCGTGTTGCCCCCTCCGACGCGAGGGTCTTGGTATTGGGCGAGAATGGCACGGGCAAGGAGCTTGTTGCACGGTGGCTACACCTCAAAAGTAACCGCGCCTCAGCCCCATTTATAGAGGTCAATTGCGCAGCTATACCATCGGAGCTCATCGAGAGTGAACTTTTTGGTCATGAAAAGGGCTCATTCACATCGGCCGTAAAACAGCGCAAGGGCAAATTCGAGTTAGCAGATGGTGGCACACTCTTTATGGATGAGATTGGCGATATGTCACTCTCGGCACAAGCAAAGGTGCTTCGCGCGCTGCAAGAGAACAAGATTACACGCGTAGGCGGCGATAAGGATATATCTGTAGATGTGCGCGTTGTAGCTGCCACGAATAAGGATATACGCAACGAGATACGTTTAGGCAACTTTCGCGAAGACCTATACCACCGATTGAGCGTCATAGAGATAGATGTACCACCGCTACGCGAGCGCAGAGGCGACATAGGACTTCTTGTTGACCACTTCATAACCGAGATATGCACACGCCACGAGATGGCCATCAAGTGTATTGATAACGAAGCCATAGAGATGCTTTCGAAGTGTCTATGGTCGGGCAACATACGCGAACTACACAACGTCGTTGAGAGGCTCATCATACTTAGTGATGAGCGCATTACGGCAGAGTGTGTCAAACGCTACTGCCACGCCTAACACCTACTCGAATAGCACCGTTTCAAGTTCCTCAGCAGTTGTAACCACTCTTGTTGCACCAGCCTCGTACAACTCCTCGGCAAAGCGGAATCCCCACGCCACACCTACTGAGTCGATGCCTGCGGCAGCAGCAGTGCGAATGTCAATGCCCGAGTCACCAACCATAATGGCCTTAGAGTGCTCAACTCCTGCCTTATGGAGAATGTTATTCACAATCTGTGGGTCGGGCTTTAGGGGTGCGCCCTCGCGGTTACCCTCAACTGCGACAAAATCTACATCGCCAAAAAACTTTGAGACAAGGCGGTCGGTGCCATGCTGAAATTTGTTGGATGCCACAGCCACCTGTACACCCTCCTTACGGAGGCGGTACAAAAGGTTGTGCATACCCTCGTATGGGATGGTATAGCGGTCGATATTATCGACATAGTAGCGACGGAACTGCGTCACACACTCCTCGACATACTCCCCATTGGCGGCCAACTCAGCGGGCAAAGCACGCTCCACGAGACGCTTGATGCCCCCACCCACCATTTGGCGATACTCCGCATCGGTGTGCTCAGGCAGATTGCGCGAGCGCATAACATAGTCTACCGACGCTGCAAGGTCACCTATGGTGTTTAGCAGCGTACCATCCAAATCAAATATTACAATATCGTATTTCATAGCCGCAAAGATATGAAATTTCCGTAAAATGTCTATCTTTGTAGTATGATTAGATTATCACTTATCATAGCAACCTATAATCGTGCCGAGCAACTTATGGTTACGCTGGGCTCTGTTGCTATGCAAAGCGCCGCACCCGCAACATGGGAGTGCATTGTTGTGGACAACAACTCATCTGACCACACACGCCAACGCGTCGAAGCATTCCAGAGTAAGCATAACGGACTCAACGTACGCTATATCTTTGAGCAGAATCAGGGGTTGTCACACGCCCGAAATGCCGGTATCAAGGCGAGCAGAGGTGATATTATCGCATTTATTGACGACGACGAGCGCATCGTCGAGGAGTTTATCACAGCTTATATAGAGCTCTTCGATCAGCATCCCGATGCTATGGCCGCTGGAGGCGAGATAATCGCCGAATACCCCACTGGTCGCCCACGCTGGATGTCTCGATATACGGAGCGCCCCATCGCCAACCCCATGAGCTTTGGCACAAAGGTTAGACTCTTCCCCACAGGGCGCATACCTGGAGGAGGCAATATGGCTATGCGCCGCAAAGTATTTACTGTCGTAGGCCTATTCAACACCTCACTTGGCCGCACGGGCAAACGCCTAATTGGAGGCGAGGAGAACGACCTTTTCGAGCGCATTGCAAAGCAGGAGTATAGGGTATACTACACCCCTCGTGCTGTAATGTACCATATCATCCCCGCAGAGAAACTCACGCGCGACTACTTTGTGCGCCTTGCCACAAACACTGGCATCAGCCAGCGCACACGCGCTGAGCAGAACAATCGCCTCGGAATGCTATACATCGGTGAGGCGATGAAGTGGATAGCGACACTACTACTCACACCAATACACCATCCTGCACAATCGCGCTACTTACTCCTTATGCGCTGGCATATATCCAAAGGCATATTTAGCAAAGATAGATAATCAAAAAAATATCCTCCCGAGTACAATAATGTCTCGGGAGGATATACTTTAGGGACGTTGCTAACGCACCCCTATAACTCACACATTAGAAGTTGTAAGTACAAGTAAGGCCAAAGTTAGCAAAACCTACACTGCGGAAGCCTGCATTAGAGTGACCACCACCATATGATATTGCTGGACCAATAACGGGGGTATAGTCAACTGAGAGGCTTACGGGAGCGCTATTGAATGTGAAACCGAGGCGAGCCATACCTGCAACACCAAGGTAAGCATAGTGAGCAGCACCACCGACATTAAGACCAACACCAGCATCGAAGAACCAGTCACCGGCGCTTGGAGTCCAATCCATTGTGCAAACCTTCCAGTTGTGAAGAGCAGTGAAATCTGCTGTCACACCACCATCAAGCCAACCAGCACCAAAGCGGCCCTCAACATAGCAATTCTGGTTGTAATCATACTGACCAACAGCCTGGAAGCCCGAACCAAGACGACCACCAACAGACCAATCCTGAGCAAATGCTGATGTAGCAAAAACTACTGCCACAGCCAAAAGTAAAAACTTCTTCATAATAGTAAATTTTAAGTTATACTGTTTTCTTCTCGACTACAAATATACTATTTTTATTTTATATTTCAAAGACAATTCAACGAAAAATTTAAACAAATAAGTATAAAAGCATATTGTTGCAGTATACCTTATATAATAAGATAAGACGCGGCTTACTTCGTAGTGAATGGCTCAAGCTCGATATACTTTGCACCGTTGTTCATATCCACAACCTTGATACATGGGGTGTACGAAGTACCATACTTTAGGCCATCCCACTTGTAGTCATACTGCGACTCAAGGAACTGACGCATAAAGTCGTGGCTGAGGCCAGGCACGAGTGAGAGCATACACTCCTCATAGCTATCGTAACCCGCCATAGCATACTTGCCATCCTTAATCTCCTGAAGGTTCTCTGTCTCCATCATCGCTACATAGCAGCACCATACGTCATCACCAAAGATGCAGTCGAAGGTCACATCATTTACACCTACATCCTTGATTGTCATATCTACGCTGCCTGTACCCTCGACCTCGGCATTTGTGCGAATCTGCACAACCTCAACACCACCGAGAAGACTATTCTCATTGCCCTCGCTATAGTCCATCAATGCCGCGATGATGAGATAATCGGTCGAAGATGTCACACTCATCTGAAGACCTGGGACATACTCGCATATCTTACCATTCTCCCAGTTGAAGGTGAGGGGGCCCTGAAGCATGAAGCCATAGGTTACAACCCATGCACCTGGGTTAGACTGAGTCTGGTCGTAGGTGCGCTTATCAACTACCGAGCAGCGCCAATACTGATCAGCCTCAGCGTTTATTCTAAACTGGAACGATGTAGAGCCTACCTCCAACACCTCGATAAGCTCCTCCGAGCCATTGTCGTCACCCTCGGGAACCGATGCACCCGAGAGGATGCCGTTGTAGTAGCCCTGGATGCTCTTCGATACACCCTCCTCCTCGTAGGTAAGCATCATATATATAGCATAGTAGCCATTAACCACATCTACAGAGACATAGCCATCAGTGAAGTTATAACCCTCGCCATCGGCACTCTTGCCCGCAGGGATATAACCCGATGTATCGGGGTAAATAGTGTATGGATAGTAGTTTGTCGCGAAGGTGTACTGACCATATGGGAAGTACTGACTCATAGTCTCATCGAGGGTGTAGAAGTCCAAGATGATGCGGTCACCATTATCACGCACAAAGGTAACATAGTAGTTATATGGCTCATACCAGCGTCCATCCTTGGTCTTTGTAATGACGATATTCTCTACGCCCTCGATGTCGGGGAGCTCGAAGTTGTCGTCGTTATTGTTGCCATTGTCATCGTTGTTGCCGCCATTGTCGTTATTGCCACCCTGACCCTTAGTCTTCATTATGAGTGTGTTAGACAACACCTCACCCTTAGCGTTACGCGCTGCTGCAACGACATAGTACGTGGTGTTAGCCTCAAGCTTTTTCACCTCAACCACACCACTTGCATCAATTGCAGTACCGCTATTGAGGACTGTCTCCGCGGTGATGTTGTCGCCATCGTAGAGCATATATGCGCACTCTGTAGCGTTGGTTGTTGATACAGCGAACGAGATTGTGTCGCTTGATGTGTCTACTGCCACAATCTCTATTGTAGGCATGGCAGTTTCGTTGGTCTGTTCGCA
>JAZRAW010000155.1:0-10262 GCA_045634765.1 Alistipes sp. | reverse complement strand
GGTGCTATGGCCTTTATCGACCTACGCGACCGTTATGGCATCACACAGATTACCGTCGAGGAGCACTCTTCAGAGGCTGTAAAGGCAGCTGCTTCGGAGGTGGGTCGTGAGTATGTTTTGCAGGTAACTGGTAAGGTTATCGAGCGCTCATCGAAGAACGCAAAAATCGCTACTGGCGACATCGAGATTTCGGCCACAGAGCTCAAAATCCTCAACCGCGCCGTTACACCTCCCTTTACAATCGAGGAGGAGAGCGACGGTGGCGATGACCTTCGCATGAAGTACCGCTACCTCGACCTTCGTCGTCCCCCCTTGCAGCGTGCAATGATTCTTCGCCACCGCATGGCACAGGCCGTACGTCAGTTCCTCGACAAGGAGGGTTTTCTTGAGATTGAGACACCCTATCTTATCAAGTCTACTCCCGAGGGTGCACGCGACTTTATCGTGCCCTCACGCATGAACCCCAACCAGTTCTACGCACTTCCACAGTCACCACAGACACTCAAGCAGTTGCTTATGGTTGCTGGCTATGACCGCTACTTCCAGATTGTACGATGCTTCCGCGATGAGGACTTGCGCGCTGACCGTCAGCCCGAGTTTACACAGATTGACTGCGAGATGTCGTTCGTAGAGCAGGAGGATGTACTCGAAATCTTTGAGCGCTGGGCACGCTACATGTTCAAGGAGGTTATGGACGTGGAGTTCGCAGAGCCCTTCCGCCGTATGCCTTGGATTGAGGCTATGGAGAAGTATGGTTCGGATAAGCCCGACTTGCGCTTCGGCATGACTTTCAGCGACATCACAGACCTCGCACACGGCCACGACTTCGTTGTGTTCGACTCTGCGGAGTATGTCGTAGGTTTCGCAGCTGAGGGGTGCGCTTCGTACACACGCAAGCAGATTGACGAGCTTACAGAGTTCGTGAAGCGTCCACAGGTAGGTGCTAAGGGTCTCGTATGGATTCGTGTTGACGCTGAGGGTGGCGTTAAGTCATCTATCGATAAGTTCTTCACACCCGAGGAGGTTAAGGCTATCGCCGAGCGCACAGGCGCAAAGGCTGGCGACATGGTCTTCATCCTCTGTGGCGAGAAGTTCAAGACCCTCACACAGCTCTGCACATTGCGCCTCGAGGTTGCTGAGCGTCTCGGTCTGCGCGACCCCAAGAAGTTCGCACCCCTCTGGGTTGTCGACTTCCCCATGTTCGAGTGGGACGAGGAGACACAGCGCTTCTACGCTATGCACCACCCCTTCACATCACCCAAGCCCGAGGATGCAAAGTACTTCGACTCTGGCGAGTTGGGCAAGATGCGTGCTAATGCCTACGACTTCGTATGTAACGGTACGGAGATTGGTGGTGGCTCAATCCGTATCCACGATGCTGAGCTCCAGGCTAAGGTCTTCGATGCCCTCGGCTTCACACCCGAGGCTGCAGAGGAGCAGTTCGGCTTCTTGATGAACGCCTTTAAGTATGGCGCACCTCCTCATGGTGGTTTGGCATTCGGTTTCGACCGTTTGTGCTCGTTGTTTGGTGGCTCGGAGTCTATCCGCGACTACATCGCATTCCCCAAGAACAACGCGGGTCGCGATGTTATGCTCGATGGTCCATCACCCGTTGCCGAGGCGCAGCTTGAGGAGCTCTGCTTGGCACTTAAGACACCTCCTACAAAGTAATTGTGAACTAACACATATACAATACTCAAAAAAATTGGGTTGTCCAACATCGAAGCGGACAACCCATTTTTTATTCTAAAGGGTTAGGAGCACCTACCCTATCATGCGCTTTTGCTATCCCAAAATCTTCTTCAAAGATTCGATATTACGGGCGTTATCAATAGCCTTACCCTCTGGAGTATAGGCGTGAGCAATAGCCTCAGCAAAGTGCTTCTCAACCTTGTTACGCACAATCTTCATGGTGCTGTTCACAAGGCCATTCTGCTCGGTGAATGCCTCATCTGCAATAGCCACCACAGCGGGCACCCAGCGGTCGGGGAACTCATCGGCATATGCACCACCTGTACGATACTTCGCAACCTCCGCGGCGATAATCTTTGCCGCCTCAGCGTAACGAGCCTCACCCTCGATGCCACGCTCCTGGAGCAGACGGTTGATATTCTCCTTTGAGGGCACGGCAAGAGCAATGGTATATGGGTTCTGATTGTTGTAGACGATAATCTGGTCGATATATGGCGACTTATCCACAATCGCCTCCTCCATACCCTCAGGGCTATACTTCTCGCCATCGCTCGAGATGAGCAAGCTCTTGAAGCGACCCAAGACGTAGAGGAAGTTATCCTTCGACATATAACCCATATCACCCGTATACAACCAGCCATCGCGTACGGTGTCGGCCGTAGACTCGGGGTTCTTCCAGTATCCCGCCATGACATTCTCACCCTTGATGACAATCTCGCCCTTCTGACCCACAGGGAGCTCTCTGCCCTCATCATCGAGAATCTTTATCTCAAGGGGCTGCACAAGGCGACCCGATGAGCCGAAGCGATGGTTACGCTTCGAGGGTGCATTAGTCGAGATTACGGGAGTAGCCTCCGAGAGACCGTAACCCTGGAACATGGGGATGCCAATAGCGTAGAAGAAGCGCTGCAACTCGCTATCGAGGAGCGCGCCGCCACCAATGAAGAACTGCAACTCGCCACCAAATGCCTCACGCACCTTCGAGTAGAGAATCTTATCGAAGAGCGCAACGAGGGGCTTAAGCATCCAGCGCAAACCCGTACCCTTAGAGTAGCCATCAGCCTGGTAGGCATACGATGTCTTAAGCGCGAAGTTAAAGAGGCGCTCTGTAGTCTTACCCTTCTTGCGAATTGTAGTCTCGATGTTCTTGCGGAAGTTCTTAGCCAATGCAGGAACAGATAGCAAGAAGTGTGGACGCACCTCCTTTATATTAATAGGTATGTTCTTAAGCGTCTCCATGGGTGTACGTCCCACCTCGGTAGTAGCCACCGAAGCACCACACGCAATCATGATATAGAAGCCTACAACGTGTGCGAAGCAGTGGTCGAGAGGCAGGATGATGAGCGTGCGCCATGTTGAGGGGATAGATACCACCGACAGAGCCTGCTCGACGTTAGCCGTATAGTTGCGGTGTGTAAGCACAACACCCTTAGGGTCTGCCGTAGTACCTGAGGTGTAGGTGATGGTTGCGTAGTCGTCATTTTGAAGCGCACGACCGATAGCCAAAAACTCCTCCTCGTGCTCCTTGAGGTACTGCTCACCATTGGCCTTAAGCCTCTCTATACTCTGGGCAATAGCAAGGTCACTCGTCACATCGCCCCAAACAATGATATGCTCAAGGTCGGGTAACTGGTCAACAATCTTCGAGACCTTAGGCAACTGGTTCTTCGACACGAAGAGCACCTTAACATCGGCATGACGCAAACGGAACAATAGGTCGTTAGCCTCCTCTAACTTTATCGAGAGGGGTACACTAACAGCACCTGCATAGAGGAGACCCAACTCCGAGATTATCCAGTTGTTGCAGCCCTCGGCGAGGATAGAGACCCTATCACCAGGTTTCACACCCAGCGCAGCGAGACCCGCACCCGTCTTCAATGCCTCAACCTTTGTTTGGGCATAGGATGTAGGCTCGAATTTGCCATTATGCTTCTCTAAGAGGAACTCCTTGTTGCCATACTTAGCAACCGACTCCTCAAACAAATCTATAATAGTACGTTTCATACTTTAGATTAAGTTAAAGATGGGGCTACCACCCAACGTGGCAACCCCATAACTATATTGTAGATTACTCTCGCACCAATACGATGTAATCGCTTGCACCCAATGTTAATGTGTGCGAACCATTCACCTGAACCTTCTCACCAGTCATAAGGTTGGTCCACTCGCCAGGGTTGGGGTTGTTGATAGTTGTTGTAGACTCCGCATTGTTGAAGTTTGCAACAACGATAACCTTATCCATTACGAGAATCTTGCCACCCATATTGCCATCAGCAACACTCCAAGTGTGTACAGCAACATTATCCTGGCCGTAGTACTCCTCGTGGTCTGTACGCCATGAGATAACCTTTGACATAGCGTCGTAGAGGGCACGGCGGTTAGTATCCTCGAAGTAGTTCCAACGTACGGGCTTGCGACCAGTACGGCCGTTCTCCTCGATAGATACGTCGTAGCCAAGCTCACCGAACTGCCACATCATCTTAGGATATGGAGTGAGGAAGTGGAAGGCATAGATAGCCTGGAGACGCTTTGTGAGTACATCCCATGGCTTAGCCCATGACTGTGCATACTTTGTAGCGTCATATGCGATACGCTCCTCATCGTGAGTCTCGATGTTGTTGATGCGGCCCTTCTTGAAGTCTGCGAAGCTGCTACCAGTGTAGCCAAGCACAGACTGCTTGTAACCGTTACGCTGGTTGTTATTCCAGCAGAGTGCACCTACAGAGTTGTAGAGCTCAGTCTCCTCGCTCTGGTCGCAGAAGTGCTCAAAAATGATGTAAGCATCCTCATCTACGGCACGGATAGTCTCGGCGTAGTGCTTCAAGATGCCGATACGCTGTGCTGAGTAGCCACCAGCATCGTAGTTCGATGGGTTCTGCACAAAGCCCTTAGTGAGGTCGAAGCGGAAGCCATCGACATTGTACTCCTCCATCCAGTACTCCAAAACATCGTCAACATACTCTACAGTATACTTGTATGTGTGGTTGAAGTCGTGGAATACGCTCCAGTTGTGGGGTGCATCAACGTTGAAGAATGGGTTTGTGGGGAGTGTCTTGTTTGCACCAGCATCCCACCACATCTTAGCATATGGGTGCTGACCTGTAGCGTGGTTGAACACCACGTCGATAATAACAGCGATACCACGCTTATGGCACTCGTCGATGAATGTCTTGTATGCCTCCTCGGTACCATATGCCTTATCTGCGGCGAAGAAGAAGCATGGGTTGTAACCCCATGAGTCATTACCGTCGAACTCCTGGATAGGCATAAGCTCGATAGCATTAACACCCAAAGTCTCGAGGTAGTCGAGCTTTGCTGTTACTGCATTAATAGAGCCCTCCTCAGTAAAGTCACGAATCAAAAGCTCGTAGATGGCCAATGAGTTCTCCGCAGGACGCTCGTATGATGTAGCGGTCCAAGTAAACTCTGCGGGGTTAAGCTCGAAGACTGATACGATATCTGAAGTGTACTCTGCGGGATATGCCTTAAGGTTGGGGTATACTGAAGCATCAATCCATTTGTCGTTCCATGGGTCGAGAATCTTTGTTGCGTAGGGGTCACCAATCTTGATTGTACCATCTACGAGGTACTGGTAGCCATACTCAACACCCTCTTCGAGACCCGATACTGTAGTCCAGAAGTAGTCGCCATCGCGCTTCATCATATACTCGTTCGAGGGAGCATACTCGTTGAAGTCACCAAGCAACACTACCGACTGCTTACCAGGAGCAAAGAGCACGAATGTTGCCTCATTGCCATTTACGTTTACGCCATTCTCTACATCTGCGGGGCGTGTCGCAGTCTCAGTCTCACCCAATACTGCCACACTGATGCTCTCCTCAACAGTCGCTGTGCCATCCGTAGCTACAGCCTTGAATACTACATCCTCAGGCTGCTCAGGCTTATATGTATAGCTAAGTGTTGCACTACCAGTCTCGGCCACAGCAACATCGTTTTTATAGAGCTTAACGTTTGTAGCCGCCTGCTGCTGCACCTGTACGGTATACTCCTCGCCAACCTGGAGGATTGCACCATGTGCGGGAGAGATAATCTTTACAGAGAGACCCTCAGTAGCCAACTCAACGAAGATATCTGCACCATTGTCCTTAACCTCAATCTTTGAGTCAGCTGAGCGGAATACGAAGGCGATATGTGTTACGGTCTCGCCCTCGGGCACGCCATACCAAGAGTGTACACCACCCTTAATTGTGTAGTGCCAGATGTTGTCCTCCACACGCTCGAGCTTACACTCAGGGATATTATTACCCCACTCTGAAAGGACATACTTCCAGTCGCCAGTTGTGGTACTCTTGTCAGTTAGTACACCTGTATGAGCATACAACTCACCCGTGAAGCCATCAGCAGCAGTGCCCTTAGTGTTGAGGATTACGGTGATATCCTCGGTCATAGCCTCAGTCACGAAGGCTGGGTCTGTAGAGATTAGGGGCAACTCACCTGGCTCGGGAGCTGGGGGATTGGGGTTAACAGGGTTGGGGTTGGGGGGCAAAACCATACCTGGTTCCTCACCACATCCTACCATTACGATGACAGCCAAAAGCATCATCAAAAGTGAATGAAGTCTTTTCATTGTGAATCTGTTTTTATAGTGTAATTAGTTATAATCTAAAGTCATGTGTATGCACGCGCATATGCACACATAACGCTACAAAGTTAGCATAAATATCTGACATACCGAAATAGAGCCTTTAAAAATTACCCGATTGCACATTTAAATACCCGAATGGGGCATTTTAGATGATGAATTGCACGATTTATAAGGCACAACCTAATAACCAATATGCACTTTATAGTTACTGATATTCAGTAAAAAGCGTGGCTAATCTTGCATCTTTAAAATATTTATGTAACTTTGTGCCGATATAGAGACAAAGAAAAGGACACATTAAAACAATATTAATTTATGAAAAATCTCTTTAAAGGGTTCATTGTTGCAGCTATCGCTATTGTAGCCATGGCTTGTAACACAGACGAGCCTTCGGTCAACACAGACCGACTTGCAACTCCAGAGTTCAGTGCCAATGCCAACGAGAACTCTATTACTGTTAGTTGGACAGCCGTTGAGGGCGTGGCTTACTACCAGATTTGGCTCAACGACAACGAGCCTGTTAAGACCGACAAGCTTGTACACCGCTTCGACGACCTTAAGTGGGGCACTGAGTACACAGTAAATCTCCAGGCAATCTCTACAGATGCCAACAATAACTCAAAGGTTGCTACACAGAAGGTTGCAATCGCAGAGCGCGTGGTACCCGTATATCGTGAGTGGTATGCACAGAACGGCGCTACAGCGACTGCAATTTCGGATAACGGTCGCTATGTTGTTGGTTGCTTCGATCGCCAGGGTATGATCATCGACCTCGACACAGACGAAATCTCATACATCGAGAACTTCGACTGCTTGGATGTTGCTGACGATGGCATCATCGTAGGTGCTACATACGAGGATAGCCAGAGTGGTGAGGCTGCGTTGTACATTAACGGCAAGAGCGTTAAGCTCGACCTCAGCGAGCTCACAAAATCGGATATGAGTTCATTCCAGGCTGTAACACCTGACGGCTTGTTCGCAGTTGGTTGGTGGTGGGAGTACGATTCTGAGTCTTACTACGGCAAGATGTACGACACCATCGTTCCCTTCGCATACGATGTTCTCAAGGATCGTATCATTGTTCTCGAGTCTGGCGACACCCTCTATGGCGTAGGCGCAGTATCACCCTATGGTGTTAGCCCCGACCACAAAATCATTGGTTGCGAGCAGGGCTACGCTATGATGGCAGTGCTTTGGGAGGATGAGTACTCTAGATTCACATACCCCGTATTCGAGTACGACAGCGAGTACCGCCCCACACTCTCATTCGGTGACACACAGGTGCGCATGACTCCTAACGGCAAGTACATCTATAGTGTTGCGAAGACATACCCCGAGGGTAGTGGCGAGGTTGCACAGCCCGCATGCTACAACCTCGAGACTAACGAGCTCACAACATTCGAGGGCAAATGCTTCAATGGTTCTGTTACTGCAATGACAGACGATGGCATCGCATTCCTTAACGATGTTCCATACTACTTGGGTACAACATCTTATGTTGTTGATGTTGTAAACGATCCCGAGACTCAGACACCCATCATCGACTGGTTGCTCGACGAGCACAGCATCGACCTCTACAACTACATTCAGGATGGCGTAATCACCATCGGTGCTTCGGCTGATGGTCGCACAATCCTCGGCATCACCAACACTGACGCAGGTTGGTTGACATATGTTATCGACCTCGATGGCGAGCCTATGCCAGAGATCTAATCGAAAAGCACCTAGCAGAAACGAATAAAGGACTGCCCAAAAGCAGTCCTTTATTCGTTTATATCACACAAGTTATTTCGCGTTAAGATAGGGCATAAGCTTCGCGCGCCACTCCTGGGGAATTTGCACCGTCTGCTGTGTCTCGAAGTCGAAGGCCACCATCACCGACGAGCTCTCCGTGAGCACCCTATCGCCACACATGATGCACTGGTGCAGGGTCATACTCTTATTACCGAGGCGCGACACATCCGTCTTTACAACAATATCATCTGTTAGGCGCACCTGACCGATGTAGTCTGTATGCGTTGAGGCGGTTATAATGCGCAACTTATCGAATACGCCCGTAATGCCAAGCACCTTAGTATAAAACTCCGTCTTACCCATATCGAAGTAGCTCTGCTGCCAGATATTATTGACATGCATAAAGGAGTCTACATCCGAGAAGCGCTTCTGCACGGGGGTTATAAGTATCTCTGCCATAGCCGTTAGTTTCTAATAATCTCGACCTCGCCGCCCTCACCAAAGGCAATGATAGAACTGGGCTTGAGTGTAGGCTTACCCTCCAAGCGTGGGTGCACAACATAGTCCACACCCTTTACAATAGCCTCGTCCACATCCTTCAAGCGCTTTGCCGTGGGCTCGCCAGAGATGTTTGCCGAAGTAGAGACAATGGGCTTACCGAACTTGCGCAACAGGGCCTGACAGAACTCATGCTGAGGGATGCGCACACCGAGAGTCTCGGCCTCGGGGATAAGGTTCTTAGCGACACCCACAGCACCTGGCAAGATGGCTGTCAAGGGCTTATCCGAGAGCTCCATAACCTCGAAGGCGATGCCTGGAGCCTTATTCACATAACGCACAATCATATCGGCATCGCGCATAAGGCACAACATCGAGGTCTTCTCCTCGCTGCGCTTAAGAGCGTAGACCTTAGCCACAGCCTCCTCGTTTGTGGCATCACAGCCGATACCCCACACCGTGTCGGTGGGATAGAGGATGAGGCCTCCAGCGCGGAGAACCTCAACACACTTATCTACATTTTTCTGCATATAACTACTTATTAGTTAACTCATTGAAGCAGTGGCGACAGATAGGCTGATAGGTATCGTGGGCACCCAGCACGACCTGCTTATCATCTGCCGTAAGGCGGTGCGAATGGTGTGCCAAGTCACCACAGCGAACACAGATGGCATGCACCTTAGTAACATACTCCGCCGTAGCCATAAGTGCAGGCATAGGACCAAAGGGCACACCCCTATAGTCCATATCGAGGCCCGCAACGATAACGCGGACACCACTATTTGCCAACTGGCGGCACACATCGACGATGCCCTCATCGAAGAACTGCGCCTCGTCGATGCCCACGACATCTACATCAGATGTCATAAGCAGGATATTCTGCGCCGACTCCACGGGCGTTGACTGTATAGCGTTAGCATCGTGCGACACCACCTCCTCCTCCGAGTAGCGCACATCAATAGATGGCTTAAAAATCTCAACCTTAAGGTTCGCAAACTGCGCACGCTTCATACGGCGGATGAGTTCCTCGGTCTTACCCGAAAACATAGAGCCACAAATGACCTCAATCCACCCCTTATGCTTATTATTCTCCAAAAACATTTTTAGACTACCTGTATGTTATTTTGCTAATGAAACTTATCAAGAGGTAACACGTACTTCCTATTTCTCTAATTATATAATAATCTACTATCTTAACTGTGTGGTATCACTATTTGTTGTCAGAATAGTGCAGATACAACGCTCGGCGAAATTCGAGACGATGGGCTGTACAAGGCGTACTGCCCATTGGCGAGATATTTCGTTAGCGGAAGTAGATGCGCTATTATCACAACAAAGAGTTTATTCATCTAAACGGGTGATACGCGCACCGAGCGCATTGAGGCGCTTGTCAATATCACGATAGCCGCGGTCAATCTGCTCGATATTCTGTATGGTGCTTGTACCCTCCGCGCTCATAGCAGCAATCAACAACGCCACACCTGCACGGATATCGGGCGATGTCATGTTCGCAGCACGCAACGGATGCTCGTGGTTGTGACCGATGACCGTAGCACGGTGGGGGTCACACAAGATAATCTGCGCACCCATATCAATGAGCTTATCAACGAAGAACAGACGGCTCTCGAACATCTTCTGGTGGATGAGCACTGCACCCTTAGCCTGCGTTGCCACAACCAAGAAGATAGACAACAAATCGGGCGTGAGGCCTGGCCATGGAGCATCGGCAATG
>JAZRAW010000154.1:0-7438 GCA_045634765.1 Alistipes sp. | reverse complement strand
TTCGCAGTACCACTCGGCGCAATCCTCAGTAGCAGCTATGTTTTCGTAGTACCATTGGCATGATGTAAATAGTGCACATGTTGCCAAAATTAATAAATACTTCTTCATAATCATTGGGTGAGGCTCTATATATTCAAATTTTCATTAGCGAGTAGTCAGAACCTCATTAAGTCTATCGCTAATATGATTCTACTTTACAAAAGTAGTAAATTATTTCTGATTTTTATGCAGTTCTTGGCCTTTTTTGTGGACGGTTTTTCGGTAAGCGCAATACGTCCAATATCTTCATGAGCCCCCGCGCACCTATGATATATTGTGGTAGGAATAAAACTAAAGAGTGCTGCGGCACTCTTTAGTTTTATTATCTCCTTTAGGTTAAGGAGATGATTATCTATATTTAACATTTACAACTTCACAGTTAGCACATATGGCTTACTGCCGAGGCTTATCTCGATGCGATATGTGCCAGCTGGTATACCGGTAATTGTTCCTGTCGAATTCATATCGAAGTCCGCATGTGCATATTTTTCATTAGTCTCGTCCACATAAATAACTAATGACATTGCATGCTTGTTACCTATATACATCTTTTGAATGCTCTTATCGTAGGCAAAATAGCAACCCTTAGCCATATCCTCGGGTGAACCCATTACGAGTACTTCATCAATTGTATTAGAGGCATCGTTGCTGCGTGCCCACTGCCACTCATCGGAGTTGTCACCCTTATAGTATATTCTCAGGCGATCGCCCTCTTCGAGTGTAGATGTGATGGTGGGAGTTGCATAGTAGCCGTAATAGCTAAAATCATTTGGTTCAATAGTATACTCCTCTGAGTATAGTTCCTCTTTCCAATTACCATTCCTGTCGCATAGTACCAACTTAATGGTTCCGGTGAATGTCTCCGTGCCGAAGTTTTGAAATCCACCAAGTAGGCATGTAAATTGTTCTCCAGTTGCGTATGATGTTGCCATGCTCTTTATGCCGGTAAACGTCAACTCGCCATTGCTATATAATGGACATAACTGAATGTTGTCGCGATACTTTGAGGTGCCATCCTTATCTGGCTCAAGGTATAGGATAACCTTCTGATTAAGGTAGTAGTCGATGGATGGTATAAGGAAGTAGCCGTTACCCAAGCCTCCCCAACCAAAGTTGAAGTGGAAGTAGTTGTCGGAGTCGAAGCCATCGACAACAAAGGCGTGACCACCACTATTGTTTGAGGCGCTGAAGTATGTGGGGCCATAATTGCGGATATTCTCGAGTACGACATTCTCCCACTCCTCGGGGCTATAGTTTGAAGCATAGACGAGCTGTATGCCCTTAGAGTAGCCAAAGTACTTCGAAAATGCTGCCACAACATCATTAGGATATGCTCCTGAACCATCTGGGTGATACTGCATATATACCGACGTACCCATATCTTTCATGAGGGTAGCTACGGCGTTGCCCTGCGTCTCGGTGTAGCCACCAATGTAGTTCATAAGCATATTGTCATAGTCATACGCATGTCCGAGCGTGTTAGCTGCTATGCTATGAGAATACCCATAATTGTCGGTATATTCGTAGGCTGGGGTAGTGCCAATGCCTCTCTCTGGCCAACGGTGGTAGTGGCAGATGATGGACATCGCAGTGGCTACGCAGCCGGTCATCGAACGCTCCCCATTGATGACTGGGGCTTCGTTGTTGTAGGGTGTAGACTGATTCCATAGTGCTGTTTCATAGCGTATAGCATCGTTTGTGCGGGTTGCTGCACGCTTTGTTGTGCCACTTATGGGCTTTGCTACCTGGCGAGCATTCTCCACCTGGCGACACCATGCGTCGAGAATGGCAGCTGTCGCCTCTGATAGGTTACCTGCGTCGAGCGTCGTGTCGAGCGAGTAGGCTATGATGGGTGTAACGTTTGTGTCACCCGCGATAATAACGAAGCCGTTGTTGGCACCTCGGTTGTATATATACATAAGTGAGGTGTTGAGTTTGCTACCCGTAGCACAGTCTTCACCGATGTTGTCACCTGCCCACTCAAGGGTAATATCATCAGCAGAAGAGCGTGTTATGTGTTGTGAGAAGAATTCCTCGGCAATCTCGCGTGCGCGCTGCTCGCCAATTGGCTCTGCCCAAAGTGTTGTCGAAACAAGGAGCAGATATATTATTGATACTATCTTTTTCATAATTGATTGGCGGCTTAGAAGTTAGTAAGGTCTATCTCGCTGATACCTGTGCAGTTGGTAATCTCCACAGCAATTGCATTTGTCGTCTTGGTGGTTATGGTGTGCGATGCCTCGTTGTCATCATAGGCATATGACGATGTGGTGTTGATATTCGACATATAGTCATCACCCCAGTAGATGAAACCAGACAAAGCGCTAGTACCGTAGAAGTATGGCGAGTATACTATGCCACCCGAGTGGTTGATGACGATTGTCTGCCACTCCACCTCTCCACCAGTGCTGAAGTTCTTCATAGGCTGTATGGTGTTACGCTCAATGGTTATGCTCTTCGATGTGCTCTTGGTGAATACTGTGCCATCTGTGAAGTTGATGGTAACGGTTATACCCTTAGCAAATGTGGTGGGAGGCAGCGTGATGTAAAACTCCGTAGGTATGTCTGTTAGTTGCACGTTGTCCTCGCAGTCGAGGGTTATGGAGTATGCGTTATTCTCGTAAGGTGCTAACTTCCCATTCTTATCGAAGTAGAATCGGCCTGTTATCCACTCACTGTTTCTACCCTTGATTACGATGTTGTCGACCACCTTGCTACCAGTAATCGAGAGACGAATGTAACCACACAAATTCTTAAATTTGTAGTTCTTGCCATCGCTACTTGTGCCAAGCATAGCATTGGTATTCAGTGCATAGCTTTGCTCCTTATAGCTCTGTGTCTGAGGTATTGTTGTAAAGAATACGGGAGACTTGTTACTATATGCGCTATAGGTGACATCAGCTAAATAGACGGCGTAGTACTGGTCGTAGTTAACGAAACTTAAATCGGGTGTGCCGTAGTTGTGGATATGTATAAAGCTACCACTACGGTCTCCCGTCTTACCATCAAACTGCCATAGTCCGAAACCATCGTTGCTAAAGGTCATAATTCGGTCCTCGGCACTCCATACGGTCTGTTTTTTGTCGTTAAGCTCTACGCGTGTGTCGCCATTCTCAGCCTCTGCGTCAACCATATCGTCAATAGAGGCGTAGATGACCTCTGCGCCACTATCCTCTTTTTTGGTCTCATTGATTGTGTCGTGCGTGCAGGCTGCAAACATAGTTATAGCGAGCACAAATAATAGCACCCTTCTCATAATTACCAATCCATTTCATCATTCTCACTTGGGTCCTCCATCGAGTTGATAAAGCCTTGCTCTACCACCACATCCATCACCTCTAATTCAGGTGCAAGGTACTCTTTTATCTCTGTATTCATCTATTATCTGTTTTTTATGCTATATGTCTATTTGCCCTGGTTGCGCAAGAGGTAGCGGTATACTGCAATCTCTTCGGGGTCGCCCATCTCCTTACCCTCGACATCCGAGAGTTTCACGCACAACTCCTTGGGCTTGCGCTCGTTAATCTGGCACGATGAGAGCTTCATGACGATGTTGCACGAGGGGTGACCGGTGTCGCAAGTGAGGTTGGTGCCGATGCCGAACATACACTTGATGCGGCCCTCGCACGCCTTCTTAATCTCCACGCACTTCTCGAAGTTCAACGAGTCGCTAAATACGATAGACTTGGTCATGGGGGCGATGCCGAGCTCCTTATAGCGGTTGATGGCCATGTCAATAAAGGCGATGGGGTCGCCAGAATCCTGACGCACACCATCGAAGAGGCAGGCATGCTTCTTCGAGAAGTTGTTGAAGAAGACCTCCGAGCCGAAGCTGTCGGTGAGTGCCGTGCCGAGGTAACCGTCGTAGACCTTAACCCAGTCCTCCATGGTGAGGTAGTTGGCGTTACGAGGTCCACCATTTACAGCTGCGATGAACATGGGTAACTCGTGGGGGTATGTGCCTATCATCTTCATATCCAGCTCCATAGCGAGGTGGCAGTTGGATGTGCCGCTACAGCCACAGGGGTTATTCTTGAGGTGTTTTACGACCATGCGCTGAACGTCGTATGAGAAGCGGCGGCGTGTGCCGAAGTCGGAGAAGATGATATTGTTGTCGCGTGCTATCTGCTCCTTCTTCTCCAATCGCTCAATCATAGCCTCGGCATCGTAGCTGTTGCGCAGGTGGAACAACTCCGACACGGTGGCGAGGATGGGTATCTCGTAGAGCGTTACCTTGTACATGTAGTCTGTAACATTAATCTGCAGGTGACGCTCCTCGTCGAGCCATACGTTGATCTTTGAGGCGTCGAAGTGGAAACCCTTGAGCCACTCGAAGTAGTTCTGGGGTATGTACTTGCAGTTCTTAATCATATATTGGAACTCATCCTCCGAGAGTGCTATGCGCTCCAAGGCCTTAAGTTCTGCCTTGAGGTCGTCGAGGAAGTCGTCGTCAAACTCTGTCTTTGCGCGGTCGTTGAAGGTGAACGTACCTATAGCCTGTGGGTATAGCTTGAAGTAGGCGTATGAGGTCGTGAATTTGTAAAGGTCTGTGTCTAAGATTGAACGTATCATGGTTGTAGTAGTTTATTTCTTGGTGTGTTAGTGTGTTATAGCGTTTTAAGTTCGTTGTATAGCATTTCGATGGCATATGCCGAGGCGCGGCTGATAATCTGGCTACGGTCGGTGCCTGAGTTGCGCATTACGGCGATGGTCTTTGTGGGTGTGGTAACTGCTATCCACACTGTGCCCACGGGCTTAGCCTCGCTGCCACCCGCAGGTCCTGCGATGCCCGTAGTGGCAATGCCATAGTCGGCATTAGATACTCGGCGTACGCCCTCGGCCATCTCGCGTGCTACCTGCTCGCTCACTGCGCCGTAGGTGTTGAGGCTCTCCCAGCTCACGCCAAGGATGTCGTGCTTAGCCTCGTTGGAGTAACTCACTACGCCCGCCATGAAGTATGCCGATGCTCCCGCCATGGCTGTGAACTTCGAGGCTATGGTGCCTCCTGTGCAACTTTCAGCCACGGCAAGCTTCTCGCCACGCGCAGTTAGGATGTCGTGTATTTGTGCTTCGAGGGTGCTACCTTCGTAGCCCACGATGTTGTCGCCAATGATGGTGCGTAGTGTGTCGAACTCGGCTGTTATCTCCGCTTCAGCAGCCTCACTCTCGACGTCGTATGCCGAGAGACGCAGGCGCACCACGTTGGGTGCGGGGAGGTAGGCCAGGTGTAGGTGCTTAGGCAGTGCATCCTCCCATGCCGAAATGCGCTCGGCGAGGATGGACTCTGGTATGCCGCGTGTTATGAGCGTGCGGTGAACGATAGACTTAAGGTCGTAGCGCGCCTTGAGGCGGGGTATAACCTCGTCATCCATAAGGTGCTCCATCTCGAAGGGTACGCCAGGGAGCGATACCACCACGCCACCCTTGGGCGTGTCGAACCACATGCCTGGGGCTGTGCCATGGGCGTTGTGTAATACGGTGCAGCATGCGGGGAGCATTGCCTGACCGCGGTTAAGGTCGGTGAAGGCTATGCCTCGACGCTCAAGGAGCGTGCGCACATGGTTGCCCTCCGCCTCGTTGTAGACCAACTCCGAGTTAAAGATGGTTGCAAGAGTGTGCTTTGTGATGTCATCCTTCGTGGGGCCGAGGCCTCCAGTGATGATTGTCACGTCACACTCCGCAATAGCGCGCTCCACAGCTTCGACAATAGCCTCGCGAGTGTCACCTATAGATAGCTTAGTAGCGATGGTGATGCCTGCGGCGTTTAGCTTACGCGAGATAGAGGCGCTGTTGGTGTCTACGATTTGGCCGATGAGTATCTCGTCGCCTATGGTTATGATTGTTGCTTTCATTGTTCAATCTCTTGAATGGTTAGGGGTGCGGGCAGTAGGCTCTTTGTAGCCTCCGTGAGTAGGTGCATGCCATTCTCGCGTAGTCCGCTGTTTAGTGCTACGAGTGATGCACCAGCCTCCAGCATGCGCTTTATATCTTCGGGCTGCATCATGCCTCCCGAGCCTATGATGGGGTAGTTGCGCTCGGTCTTCTCGGCTATGTATCGCACCATCTCTATAGCTCGCTCTGTGAGCAGTGCGCCCGTCACAGCACCACTTGTCGTGCCCATCATCTCGCGTGCCATGGCGCTTGAACCTCCCACAGCCTCGATGCCATCGAGGGGTGTGCGAATGAGTATGTCAATGACGGTGTCGAGCTCCTCCTTTGTGAGGTCTGGCGATATCTTGAGGAGTATGGGGCGGTAGTCGAGCTGACCGCGGCGGAACTCGAATAGCGGGTCGAGAATTGCGCGTATCTCCTCGTCGTCGCGTGGCTCAAAGGGCTTTGTGGAGGTGCTACAGGTGATGTTGATGACGAAGAAGTCGACATACTGATACATGTTTCGGAATACGCGTAGGTAGTCCTTGGCGATATCTTCGGGGTGCGTAGATGTCATCTTGGAGATGTTGCAACCAATGACGAGACTCTTGGTGTACTTGCTACGCTTGCGCACATTGTTTAGCGCATGCTCCAATCCGCGACTTGGATATCCGGTCCTGTCGAGGAACGAGCCCTTTGCTGCGATATGCTTAAGTCGTGGTCGTGGTGTTCCGGGGTGTCGGTGCGACATCACGGAGCCTATCTCTACAAAGCCGAAGCCCATAGCTCCGAGATTTTTGATGTTGTCGCCATCGGGGTCGAATCCCGCAGCCACGCCTATAGGGTTGCGAAAGGGTAGTCCAAATACCTCGGTATTTATAGCCTTGCTCTTTGTGGAGTATGTCTTATCCATCCACCATCTGCCCAATGGCATACATCCCACCCATCGCAGGAGTGTCATGCGTATGTTATGTGCTATCTCAGGTGAGAACACAGCAGTTATATTTTGAAAAAGAGAGACTCTCATTGTCGTAAGCATATAATTATACAAAGGTAGTAAAAAAAATAGAAATGTGTAATTAGTAATTAGTAATTTTTTATCGGGAAGGTTTTTGCGGGGATGTGGGGGTGGGGTAGGGGGCGGAAAAAGACAACAAGATAAAAGAGACATAAGGGATGACTCGCACAATGATTGATAGCGACTTCCCTTATGTCTCTTCTGTCTCTTTTTTCCTTATGTCTCTTGTTATTATGGAGTGTCCTGCTTTCGCTGTCATTCTGAGCGAAGTCGAAGCATCTCCTCGAAGCCGACCAGCGACAACCTGCGTTGATGGTGTATAGTCAGCGAGGAGATTCTTCGCTTCGCTCAGAATGACATTGCTAATTTCTAATTACTCATTAGTACTGATGCAATAAATTTTAAAACAATTCCGGTTCTTTGACATTTTGGTTATCAATTGTTGATTTTGTGTTGTCAGCCAGCAAATCTCTGATAGAATCTTTAGCAAAGACTGATACTCCTAATATG
>JAZRAW010000153.1:0-3392 GCA_045634765.1 Alistipes sp. | reverse complement strand
AGCACCTCCCGCCGACTGCGCCCGTAACTATATAGAGGGTAGGGCAGACATTGCACTGCTCCCCGCAGCCGTAGTTCCCACACTCAAAGAGACGAACATCATCACCGACTACTGCATAGGCGCTGTGGGCGCTGTGCGCACAGTTACGGTGATGTCCAACCACCCCATAACAGCCGTCAAGCGCATATGGCTCGACCCGCATTCACGCACCTCGGTGCAGTTGTGTGGCTACCTCGCCAAGCATAAGTGGCACATCACGCCCGAGTGGTTGGCTATGGGCGACTACGCCCGTGTGGAGAGTCCAGAGGAGGGTGACGCCTTCCTGCTTATCGGCGACAAGGTCTTCGGTTATGAGGGTCGCTTTGCTTATGTCTACGACCTCGCCATTGAGTGGCGCGAGGCCACGAAGCTACCCTTCGCCTTTGCTGTGTGGGTAGCACGCAAGGGTGTGCCTAACGAGGTTACGGATGAGTTGCAGCGCGCCCTGACCTTTGGTGTGGAGCACACATGGGAGGCTGTAACCGAGTCGGCATATATGGGCAAGGACAATGGCGTTACGGCATACGAATATCTCACACGCAACATAGACTTCATCCTCGACGAGGAGAAGCACCGTGCTTTAAAGAAGTTCTGGGATTCGGGCATACGCATAGAGCCGCGATCCTATTAAAGAGGTCGGGTGATGTGCTCGTGCAGCACACCTCTATCACACGACTTCTTACCTCCGACTTAGCGGGGCGTTTATGTATTGAGCCCCATGAGAAGACCCCGATAGTGGGGCAGAGTTGAATAAAGGGTGTGGGCTATAATGTAGCCGCTCCCGCAAAGAATAAAACTATTGGAGGAGATATGATTACCATCTATCTTAAGCAATACAACAAGATTATCCGCAATGCCGACACCGACCTCTTCGACGAGCTCGGCTTCGACGACATACTCTGGATTGACCTCTTAGACCCCTCTATCAAGGAGCAGAAGGCCGTGGAGAACTTCATGGAGCTGAGCCTACAGACGCGCCAGCAGGTCGAGGAGATTGAGTCTACATCAAAATATTCGGAGACCGAGAATGCTATCATCTCGAACTCCAACTTCTTCGTGCCCCAGGGCGAGAGCTTCACCGTGGAGCCCGTGTCGTTCATCATCTCTAACGAGGGTGTGCTTGTGTCGATGCGTCAGGCGGAGTTCCGCACCTTCCGCGAGGCGGAGAAGCGTCTGCAAATGAACTACCGAAGCTACTCTACGGGTTACCATATCCTTATCTCGTTGCTCGAGGTGCGCATCGACTACGATGCCGACCTTGTGGAGATGGTGGGTAAGCAGGTTGCTACGATAAGCAAGGATATAAGCAGTGGCTCGAAAATCGATAAGGAGGTGTTGTATCGCATCAACGCTCTACAGGAGAACACCATGTTGTTGCGCGAGAATATCTTTGACCGCCAGCGTGTTATCTCCTCTATCTTGCGTTCGGAGCGCTTCCCCAACGATATCTACCCACGCCTTCAGCTTATGATTAAGGACGTCAATTCGCTCATCAGCCACGCGGACTTCAGCTTCCAGCGTTTGGACTATATCCAGGATGCGGCATTAGGTCTCATCAACATCGAGCAGAACGAGATAGTCAAAATCTTCTCCGTGGCTGCTGTTGTCTTCATGCCCGCGACGCTTGTGGCGAGTATGTATGGTATGAACTTCAAGTTTATGCCCGAGCTAAATTGGGAGTATGGTTACCTATGGGCAATAGCGTTGATGCTCTTGGTTTCGGGTCTCACGTTCTGGTTCTTTAAGTTTAAGAAGTGGCTGTAGAAGTTGCCTAATAAGAATATTTTGTCGTTGCTGCTCACTCTCAAAATGCTCATTTACGCTTTAGTAAACTCCGCTTTTTCGAGTTTCGCGCGCCTAAAACTATTTCTTATTATACAACTTTTGAAGCTACAATAATCACACAAATATAGGGCAGCCCACATGGGTTGCTCTTTCTCATTATCAGTGCATTAGCCTACCAATGTCGGCACTATGTTATGTCATGCTGAGCGAAAGCGAAGCATCTACGGGATAGCACAGCAGTCGAACGTCAGCACTCTCCGAGAGATTCTTCACTTCGTTCAGAATGACGTTGTTGTGTACGTCATTGCGAGGAGGGCTTTGCCCGACGTGGCAATCTCATTCGCACAGTATGTCATGCTGAGCGAATGCGAAGCATCCCCTCGAAGTCGACCATAGACAACGTTGATAGCGTATTGTCATTGAGGAGATTCTTCACTACGTTCAGAATGACATAGTGGGCGTTCAGAATGACGTGGTGAGCGTTGCGAATGTCAAATAGGCGTAGTGTTTGCGGGTATTATTACCACAATAAAAAAGGTTCGAAAGGGTATCCCTCCGAACCTTTTTTTGTGTATGTGATTTCGCTTACTCGTTAATCAAATCCTCGATGTAGCGCTCCATGAGGAATAATGCGTAGCGCTGCTCGTCGTATGAGAGTGTGTCGCAGTATGCCATGAAGTCGTTGAGCCACTTATCGACAGTTGCATCGTTCACGGGAGATAGGTTCTCCAAGCGGGTCTTCCACTTAGTAATCTGTGGGTAGAATGCCTCGAAGCGCTCCATTGTGAAGCCACGACCAGGGATTTCCTCCTCCATAGCGATAAAGAGATATGTCAACGCTGCCTCATACTCCTCGGTCTCGTCCATCTCGTAGAGTATATCCTGCAACTCATCGATGCTATTGTCCAAATCGTTGCCACGCAAGTGTGAGATAGAGTCTACATACTCGTTGATAAGTCCGAAAATCTCCAACATGAAATCCTCATCGATGTCGTTAGATGATACGGTCACCTCAGCTGGTACCTCTGACTCGTTAGTCATCGCGTAGCTGTTTGCTGTAAAGCCCATTGTGCAGGCTGCCAAGATAAAGAAGAACTTCTTCATAGTCTATAGTTTTTTTATGTTAATAATTATTTGTTTGCCTTGTTGTTTGTATATATAGAGTCGCAACTGCGATACAATCTATCACTACGGTAGATTATTTTCACACTTATCTCCAAACAAAGTTAAATAAAAAGATGCTAAATAGCAAATATTAACCCAATAAAGTTTCACTTGGCTATCTATTACCCTCTGCTTGTGCCCCTCTACGCAATGACGCGAGGGGTGACCATGGGACCAATGAGACCGAGAGAAGATACCATCAGTTGTACGCGACCTCGTTTGGTCTCTCGGTCTCTTTGCTCTCTAATATTATTACTAATTACTAATTAGTACTGGTTCGATAAATTTTATTAAAATAATTTTAGTTCTTTGACATTTTGGTTTTCGATTGTTGATTGGGATTCTGTAAGCAGTTCCCGAATTGGAATCTTTGCGAAAGCTGATACACCCAAGATGCGAGCAAC
>JAZRAW010000152.1:0-2920 GCA_045634765.1 Alistipes sp. | reverse complement strand
TTCTGATAGGTGCCCACCACAGTATCCTCAATCTTATGGTATGCGCCAACTACGCCCTTCTCAATCTTTGTTGTCTTTGGTTTTAGTTCTTTCATAATCGTAAATTTTTTAGAATGTATATCAATACCGAATTTAACCATGTGGAGATGCTCGCCGTTGAGATGACCCCTGCATCCGAGCGGATACTCGTAACCTACATTTCCAATAGGTGTCTCATTCTTAGTCTCATAGGTCTTGCTGTCACCTCTTTGAATACTCTGTGCCGAGAGTGTCGCACCCGATACCATGATGGTGCATAATAGTACTACAAATTTTTTCATGTAATCTTAATGTTTGATTTCGACGGCAAAGGTAGAGCAAATATTGTGGGCAGATTATTCCGATAAACCAAGGTTTTGGGCAGATATTCAGAAACATTGCAAACTGAGCAACGGAGATTCACTTCCGAACATCAACGCTACAATCACAACATTATTCTTGTTTTTTTATAAGAAATTTTATATATTTGTAAATTATATACTTACTACAAGATATTGTCTTATAACATTAAACAATTTATAATATGATAAGGATTGCAACCATCGTGGCGGCCATCGTTATGTTGGTGGGCTGCAGTAGTGTGAATGAGGAGTATGGCACAGAGAGCGTAAAGTCGCCTGATGGGCGCACTGTGGTCACTCTCGAGGTTAATGATGAGGGTGAGGCACTATATAGCGTTACCTTTGCTGGCGAGCAGATTGTTGCCCCCTCGCAACTTGGCATTGAGACCTCGTGTGGCGAGTTCGACGAGGGCCTTGAAATAGTAGATATTGAGCGTAGTACGTTCCGAGAGGTATGGGAGCCCGTATGGGGTCAGTTTGCCGAGATTGAGAACCACTACAATGAGATGGTTGTTACGCTCAAGAATGGCAACGGGGAGTGTGTCGATGTCACCTTCCGCCTCTTTGATGATGGCGTTGCGTTGCGCTACACGCTTGGTGGCGAGGGTGCGTGCGACATCTACGATGAGACTACCGAGTTCCGCATGGCGGCAGATTTCGATGCACACTGGATGGCGGGTAGCGATGACGATGCAGAGTTTAATTATGTGCACACCAAACTATCAGAAATAAATGCCGAGGCTATGCAGCAGTCAGCAGGTCGTGTGAAGGATATATTGGAGTGTGGCGTGGCTACGCCCGTGGCTATGAAGAGCCCCGCGGGTAACTATGTGGCAATCCACGAGGCGGCGTTGTGGGAGTACCCTGGTATGGCCCTTGAGTTCGATGCTGAGGAGCTTACGTTCACAACAGAACTCGCTGGAGACAAGGATGTTAAGAGTAGTGTAGAGTTGCCATTCTCAACCCCCTGGCGCACTATTATCGTGGGTGATAGAGTGGGTGCATTGGTGGAGTCATCTATGGTGCTCAACCTCAACGAGCCCTGCAAGTTGGAGGATACATCGTGGATTAAGCCTATGAAGTATGTCGGCGTATGGTGGGAGATGCACCTCAAGGTATCTATCTGGGATATGGATGGCAAGTACCCACACTGCGCAACTACAGAGAATGTCAAAGAGTATATCGACTTTGCTGCTGAGAATGGCTTCGGTGGTGTTCTGGTTGAGGGTTGGAACGTAGGCTGGGGCTGGGGTGAGCGCTTCGACTACTCGCGCCCATATCCCGACTTCGATATCGAGGAGCTCTGCCGCTATGCCGAGGAGCGTGGCGTGGAGCTTATAGGCCACCACGAGACCTACGCTAATGTTAGCAACTACGACGCTCAGATGGAGGATGCCTACACCTTCTACGAGGGTCTCGGTGTCAACAATGTTAAGACAGGCTATGTGGGCAATATCAATGGTTGCAACCACTACGACCGCGAGATGGTAGACCACTACAACCGCACCGTGGTGGATGGCGCTAAGCATAAGCTCTGCATCGACATCCACGAGCCTATACACTCTACGGGTATCTGTCGCACCTACCCCAACCTTATGTCGGCGGAGGGTATGCGCGGTCAGGAGTGGCACGCATGGAATGCTGGCAACTGCATAGACCACAACCCCACTTTGCCCTTTACGCGCAACGTGGCAGGCCCTATGGACTTCACACCAGGCATCTTCGATGTGCGCTACCACAACACCATCAATAGGGCTGCAGCAACGGCTGATGGCTCAGTTAACGATACCTACAACTACACCTTCTATGTGAACTCAACCCTTGCCCACCAGCTTGCGCAGTATGTAGTCTTCTATAGCCCTATACAGATGGCTGCCGACCTTCCAAACAATTACCGCGAGCGTCCCGATGCCTTGCAGTTTATTGTCGATGTGCCAGTCGATTGGGCTACAACACGATGCTTGGATGGCGAGATTGGCGACTATGTTGTTACAGCGCGCAAGGATAAGCATAGCGATGACTGGTATGTAGGTGGTATCACCGATGGTGAGCGCCGCGAGGTAAGCGTTTCGCTCGATTTCCTCGATGCAAATCGCATATATGTGGCTACTATCTATCGCGATGGTGATAATGCGGGATGGAATACTAATCCTACGGACTACGTCATTGAGCAGAAGGAGGTTACAAAGACTGATATACTAAATATCGCAATGGCACCAGGTGGCGGTTTTGCCGTAAGCCTTAAAGCAAAGTAGGTCTAATTCGCATACCTTACTTTTACAAAGAACTCAATATAGTGCGTTGAGTTCTTTGTTTTTACCCACCCATATCCATCGTTTGCGGGTGTCTTTTTGAGTACCCACGAACACCGAAAGTGGCTGTCATCACATAAGTCATGTGGGTATCTTTTTGAGTACCTACAGACCCTTTTACACTGCGTCATTCCGAGGAGCGTAGCGACGTGGAAATCTTCTTAACTAATTAGTAATGAGTAATTAGCAATTAGTAATGACGGGGTTATACGCTGTCATTCTGAACGA
>JAZRAW010000151.1:0-2361 GCA_045634765.1 Alistipes sp. | reverse complement strand
CTCTATTTTTTTGCCATAAAAAATCGGGTGAGGGCGCACCAACATAAGATTTTTTTACTTACCTTTGCGGTAGAACTCGAATGGTGGTGTTAGGGAATACCGCATGGTTACCCTGGCTGAGATTATACACATTGCACCAGTACAGATAATGCTGACGCTGGAAGTTTGGAGTTATCCTTAATGGTACTACCGTACCACTATTTTGAGTACATAACATAGACTTAAAATAGTGGCATGAACACACAAAAGACCTATCCCGTAGTACTCTCAATAGCTGGTTCCGACTCATCTGGCGGAGCGGGCATCCAAGCAGACATAAAGACACTCTCCGCCCTCGGAGTATATGGTGCTACAGCCATAACAGCCATCACTGCGCAGAATACTCGCGGTGTACACGCCCAACTTGCACTACCGCCACAGATGGTACGTGACCAGATTGTAGCCGTGGTGGAGGACCTCTCGCCCGCAGCGATAAAGATTGGCATGCTCGCCAATGCCGATGTTGCAACAGCCGTAGCCGAGGCACTCGCCAACTACCCTACCCCCACTATTCTCGACCCTGTGATGGTCTCTACAAGCGGCCACCGCCTGCTCTCTACCGAGGCCGAGGAGGTCGTAAAGAGCCGTCTGCTACCTATGGCTACGCTTATCACGCCCAACATACCCGAGATGGAGGCGCTTGCCGATATGCCCGTCGACACATTCGACCAGAAGTTGCGTGCTGCGGAGCATCTATTTGGCTATGGCGTAAAGGCGATACTCCTGAAGGGTGGCCACGAGGCGGGTGACACCAAGTGCGATATCCTATTCACGCAGACCACATCGGGCATCAAATATATGACCTTCACCTCCGAGACCATCGCCACACGCAACACTCACGGCACGGGGTGCACACTCTCATCTGCCATAGCAGCATACATAGCGTGTGGTTGCGATATGGTGGAGGCGATACGCCATGCCAAGGAGTATGTTACCGAGGCAATACGCCATGGCGCTAACATCACTATAGGTCACGGCTTCGGCCCCGTAAATCACGGTTTTAGTCCACAAACAATGCACATCTATGAGAGCAAATAACTATAAACTGCAATTTATCACACACCACAACGACCGCTACTCCTACATCGACTCGGCACGCATAGCCTTGGATGGGGGCTGCCGATGGATACAACTACGCATGAAGGAGGCATCGGAGGAGCTATTCGAGGAGACTGCCCTCGCGGTGCAGAGGATGTGCAAGGAGCATGGCGCGACATTTATCATCAACGACAATGTTGCCCTTGCCAAGCGCATAGGTGCTGACGGTGTGCACCTCGGCAAGATAGACATGCCCATAGCCGAGGCGCGCAAAATCCTTGGCAATGATTTCATTATCGGCAGCACGGTAAACACCTTCGAGGATATTGAGGCTACACTGCGAGGCGCTACGCCCGACTACTTTGGCTGTGGACCCTTTCGCTACACCACAACAAAGCAGAACCTCGCACCGACACTCGGCGTGGAGGGCTACCGCTCGATAGTAGGTCAGATGCGCAAGCACAACATCAGCATCCCGATTGTCGCCATTGGTGGCATCACGGAAGCAGATATACCCGCGATTATGGCGTGCGGCATGAGTGGCATTGCGCTAAGTGGCAGCATCCTAAATGCCCAAGACCCTGTGAACGAGATGGAGTATGTCGCGATACGCGAGAATATGAACTGCCAGGAACTGGGCATCGAGACACACATAACACCCGAGTTTGTGCGATAGGAGGTGGCTGAGGGTCGTGGCGTTTAAGCTCGCGGCACACGCCGCAGACCTTGCCAAGCAGCACCCTGGAGCAATGGTGAGAGACAATGCACTGAGCAAGGCGCGCTACGAGTTCCGCTGGAAAGACCAGTTCAACCTCAGTCTCGACCCCGAGCGAGCCCTCGAATACTACAAAACCTCGAACAACGTAGGAGGCAAGTACTGCACCATGTGCGGACCTAACTTCTGCGCCATGAGGATTAGCCATACGCTATGCGAAGAGTAATTACCCCTAACCATATAAACCAATTAAAACTATGATTGAAAGAAATGTATCACACGGCATTATCAGCACCTATTTCAACAAGTTAGAGCGCAACTTGGATTTGGATGTAGCCATCGTGGGTGGCGGCCCCTCGGGTATCGTCGCTGCCTACTATCTCGCAAAGGCGGGACTTAAGGTTGCTCAGTTCGACCGCAAGCTATCACCTGGTGGTGGCATGTGGGGTGGCGCAATGATGTTCAACCAGATTGTCGTTCAGGAGGAGGCGCTCCACATCATCAAGGAGTTCGACATCAACTACGAGCAGTACGACGACAAGCTCTACGTCATGGACTCGGTGGAGAGC
>JAZRAW010000150.1:0-45769 GCA_045634765.1 Alistipes sp. | reverse complement strand
ACGACAACCATTATCAAGCGAATCAACCGTAGGAACAAACTTGTAATTCTTGCTCATAAGAGCCTTAGCACTACCCTCACGCTTGATATCAATACCAAACGATGCGGTACCAGGCTTAAACATATGAACATTCTCCGTACGTTTTCCATCCGAGTAGCGAGTGTGCTGCTTAAGCACAACATCCGATATTATACCACCCTTATTGTCAAACGTAACGGCGATATAGTCGTTCTCATAGGTGTAGGTGTAGTTTGTTGTATCCTTCAATGCGGCATAGAGAGTCTCGCCGTGTGTATTGAGCAATGCCATCTCGGCATCAGCCGCGATACGAGCGTCGCGCTCCTCTTTCTGCTCAGGTGTCATAGCCTCCTCGGCCAATCGAGCAGCCTCCTCCTCGGCAACCTTAGCTGCCTCCTTAGCTGCCTGCTGCTGCTCATACTTAGCCTGCTGCTCGGCCTGCTGCTCGCTTACGTTGAACTGATAGATGCCATAACCTATGAAGAGGACTACCATCAGGACAATTCCAATAATCGTATTCTTATTCATCTCAAATCCCCCACAGGGGTGCAATTTAGTTTTTTCGTCTTTTATTAACGATATACATTATAATATATTATCCCCACAATCTAAAATTACTGCTCGTCACGATACTTGAGAGCCTCCTCAACGAAGCGTACGAACAATGGGTGAGGATTAGCCGCTGTAGAGTGGTACTCGGGGTGATACTGTGCACCCACAAACCAACGGTGTGTAGGAATCTCCACAACCTCAACCAAGCCTGTGTCGGGGTTGAGACCCGTAGCCTTCATGCCCGCAGCCTCGAAGTCTGCCAAGAAGTGGCTGTTGAACTCATAGCGGTGGCGGTGACGCTCAACGATATTCTCCTGGCCATAAGCCTCGCGCACACGCGAACCCTCTGCCAAGTGACATGGATAGCCACCAAGACGCATTGTACCGCCCTTTGCAGTAACCTTCTTCTGCTCCTCCATAAGGTCGATAACAGCGTGCTTTGTCTGCTCCATCTCGCTTGAGTTGGCATCAGCCCAGCCGAGGACGTTGCGTGCAAATTCGATAACGGCACACTGCATACCGAGGCAGATACCGAAGAATGGAACGTTGTTCTCACGAGCATAGCGCACAGCAACCAACTTACCCTCGATACCACGGTTACCGAAACCTGGTGCAACCATGATAGCCGACATCTTGCCGAGGTGCTCGTTGACATTATCTATGGTGAGGCGCTCAGAGTTAACATAGTGCAACTTAACCTTTACACCATGCACCGCACCTGCGTGGATAAACGACTCGCTAATTGATTTGTATGCGTCGGGCAACTCTGTGTACTTACCTACCAAGGCGATGTCTACAACGCTCTTAGGATTCTTGATGCGCTCGACAAATGCCTCCCACTCAGTAAGGTCGGGCTGCTGATCGGCCTCCAAGCCGAGTTTCTCCAAGAGTACGCCATCGAGATTCTGCTTGTGCATGCGCAAGGGCACCTCATAGATTGTAGGCACATCGATAGACTGCACTACGGCCTCAGGAGTAACATTACAGAACAACGCCACCTTACGACGCAAATCCTGGCTCAAATCGTGCTCCGAACGAAGTACGAGCACGTCGGGCTGCAAACCATATGAGAGAAGTTCCTTAACAGAGTGCTGCGTAGGCTTTGTCTTAAGCTCTCCCGATGCCGCCATATATGGAATGAGTGTAAGGTGCACCAAAACGGTATTCTGGTAACCAAGCTGGTAGCGCAACTGACGTACAGACTCGATAAATGGCAAAGACTCAATATCGCCTACTGTTCCACCAATCTCGGTGATGATGACATCATACTTCTTTGTTGCGCCCAACAACTGCACACGACGCTTGATTTCGTCGGTGATGTGGGGGATAACCTGCACAGTTTTACCCAAGAACTCACCACTACGCTCCTTCTCAATAACGCACTGATAAATTTTACCTGTAGTGACGTTATTATTCTTTGTAGTCTGAATTGATGTGAAACGCTCGTAGTGACCCAAGTCAAGGTCGGTCTCTGTACCATCCTCGGTAACATAGCACTCACCATGCTCATAGGGGTTGAGCGTACCGGGGTCAACATTGATATAGGGATCGAGTTTCTGAATGGTTACAGAGTAGCCACGCGCCTGCAAGAGGCGTGCGATAGATGCCGAGATAATACCCTTACCAAGTGACGATGCAACACCACCGGTAACGAAAATGTACTTTGGTTTAGATAGTTTCATAACCTTAAATTTTGCAGGTACATTGTCCCTATATCACAAAGAACAATGCACCCTATATTCTCATTAAATTACAATTATTTCGTCTGCTTCTGCTTAGCCTCCTCCTCGTCGATAAGGTGTATCTTCTCGATGAGCTCAGCCATATCACGCTTAGCACGCACAATCTTCTCTCTAACATCGGCAATCAAAGCCTCAGCATTCTTCGACTTAGAGAAGAAACCAATGTTATTCTCCAACAAGGCGATATCCTGCTCCATCTGCTTAACCTTGTTGTAGAGACGCTCACGCTCCGAACGAAGCTGGTTACCACCCTTCATGCCTGATACTCGCTCCTTGAAGCGATTCATCGAGCGATCGCGCTCCGAAGAGCGAAGCGTAGAGAACATACCATCTACTATAGTCTTGTACTCCTTCTGCAAGGCATCCTTCTGCTTGATGGGCACAAAGCCAATCTGACTCCAGCGGCGCTGGAACTCCTTGACCATATCGAAGCCTCCAGCCTTGATATCCGCAGCCTTCATCTCCTCGATAAGAGCACGCTTAAGTTTGAGATTCTCCTCATGCTCCGAGTCCACAGATGAGAAGTGCGCCGACTTGCGCTCAAAGAACTTGTCACACGCCGCACGGAAACGCTTCCATATAGCATCCGAGTGACGGCGTGCCACAGGACCCACCTGCTTCCAGCGTGCCTGAAGCGCGATGAGCTCATCCGTAGCATGTTTCCAATCCTCCGAAACTGACAATGCCTCAGCCTCGGCACACAACTCCTGCTTCAAGGCAAGGTTGTGCTCCATCTCGTTCTTAACGCCAGCATAGAAGTTACGCTTAAGCTCGAAGAACTTGTCACAAGCGGCACGGAAACGCTCATAGATGCGGTTGTTATCCTTCTTGGGTGCAAAGCCGATTGTCTTCCACACCTTCTGTATCTCAAGCAACTCCTCCGATGCCTTATTCCAATCCTTGCGAGTGAGTATCTCGCGCGAAAGCAACGCCTCGGTCTTCTCGCACAACTCTTGTTTCAATGCGAGGTTCTTCATCTGCTCCGACTTCAAGCTCTCGAAGTGTTCCTGGTGACGCTTGTTGATGCGGCTTGAAGCCTCCTTGAAGCGCTCCCACAACGACTCCTTAAACTCAATAGCCACAGGGCCTGTCTCGCGCCACTCGTCGTGCAACTTCTGCAACTTACGGAATGCCTCGACAATGTGCGACTCAAGAGCCAACTCCTCGGCCTGCTCGCAAAGAGCAAGTTTCGCCTCGTAGTTCTTCTTTAGGTCAAGGTCACGCAACTCACGGTTAATTTTGATGTAGTTGTAGAAATTCTCAACATAGAGGTTGTAGGTCTCCCACACATCCTTCACATTCTGCTGGGGAACAAGACCTGCCTCCTTCCAACGCTGCTGCAACTCTCTAAAGCGTGCAAACGTAGTGTTGATATTCTCCTCAGAGTTAATCAACTCCTTCAACTCGTCGATGATGGCGAGCTTAACCTTAAGATTCTCCTCCTTGCTTGCCTCGAGCATGGCGATATGCTTGTCGCGCTCTTCACGGTAAACAGCAAAGAGTTCCTTAAAGCGAACCTCATCCTCATCTACCGAGGGTGTGAACGCCGTCTCGTCGCCACCAGCCTCAACAAAGGCGCGCTTCTCAGCCTCAACCTTTGCACGGTGCTGTTTGTATAGAGCAATCTTGATGGCCTCAACCACTGGACGCAGTGTCTGCACAGGTTCTGACTCTATCTTTGAGGCAAAAAGTGCAACAAGTTCCGACTCGTTCAACTCTGAAATATCATCTCCCACGGCGGGAGCATCCTCCTCTTCTGAAGTAGCCTCTCCCATATCGAGACCAGCCTCATCGGCAGCCAACGCCGCCTCCTCATCAGCAAAAGTCTCACTCATGTTTGTCTCAACAGCATCAGCATCGGCTGTCGCAATCGTATTCTGAACGTCGGTAGTCATCTGCGCATCTTCGGCAATAGTGCCGACAGGCCCCTCAGGAGCCGTAAGGTTAATTTTTTCGGTAGCCATCGTATTGTGTAGTTTTAATGATTGTAAGTGTACGCAACGCGCACATAGTTCGTGCAAAGATAACAAATCTTTTTCAAAGAAAAAAGCATATTCAACTATTTATTCTCTATCCCCCACCACCCACGCTAAACATAACAAGTGATTTTGGAGATATTTTGGACGATTTGTCGCATCGAAGCATAACTATTAAACCAATCTCTAAAACCATAAAAAGAACCTACATTTTTCAGTCACCGAGATTGGTTAAAAAAAAATCTATAATATTATTGGAAAGTCAATGCAATTTTACTACCTTTGTTGAGATTTTTCGAGGCACCCCTCTTTTGGTGCCACATACAATTTGGATACATTAACAACAAAAAACATATCAAAGCTATGGTAATTCTAGTTCTCAATTGCGGTAGTTCGTCGATTAAGTATCAGGTACTCGACGTAATGGAGCAGTCACAGACTCTCTTGGCTAAAGGTCTTGTAGAGCGTATCGGTTTGGCAGAGGGCGACCTCACACACAAGCCACAGGGTAAGGATAAGTTCGAGCTTCACTGCCCCATTCCTGACCACACAACTGGTATCCGCCTCGTTCTCGACGCATTGACAAACCCCGAGCACGGCGTAATCAAGTCTCTCGACGAGCTTAAGGCTGCTGGTCACCGCGTAGCACACGGTGGTGAGTTCTTCACAGACAGCTGCTTGGTAGACGATGAGGTTAAGGCAAAGATTGAGTCATTGTACTCTATCGCCCCCTTGCACAACCCCGCAAACCTCGAGGGTATCCTCTCAATGGAGAAGGTTCTTCCTGGCATCAAGCAGGTTGCTGTGTTCGACACATCATTCCACCACACCATTCCCGCTATCAACTACTTGTACGCTATTCCTTATGAGTACTACGAGAAGTATCGCGTTCGTAAGTATGGTTTCCACGGCACAAGCCACAAGTTCGTTGCTCGCGTAGGTGCAGAGATGTTCGGCCTCGACTTCGAGAACTCAAAGATTGTTACTTGCCACATCGGTAATGGTGCCTCTGTAACAGCTATCAAGAATGGTAAGTCGTTCGATACATCAATGGGCTTCTCACCACTCGATGGTCTTGTAATGGGTACACGCGCAGGCTCTATGGACGTTAGCGCCGCTACATACGTTGCACAGAAGGAGGGTATGACATTGGCAGAGCTCGACAACATGCTCAACAAGAAGTCTGGTGTTCAAGGTCTTACAGGCATTTCAAGCGATATGCGTGACATCGACGCTGCATACGACGAGGGCAACGAGCGCGCAATCATCGCTCGCGATATGTATGGTAACCGCATCAAGAAGTTCGTGGGTGAGTACGCTGCTGAGATGGGTGGTGTAGACCTCGTAATCTTCACTGGTGGTGTTGGCGAGAACTCACCCGAGGTTCGTGAGTACGTTCTCCAGAACATGGAGTTCATGGGTCTCGAGTTCGACGCTGTACGCAACCGTGGTAAGCGTGGTACTGACTACGAGATTTCGAAGGAGGGTTCACGCGTTAAGGCTGCCGTAATCTGCACAGATGAGGAGCTTGTAATCGCTAAGGACACTTACAGATTGGTAAAGTAATATTTGCGACATTAATTAGACATTAAACATAAACAAAATAAAAATCTAAAACTACTATGATTAAGCATTTGGATGAGCTCGTTGCTGCAGCTGTGGCACGTGGTAAGAAGAAGATGATTGTTGCATACGGTCAGGATACACACTCTATCGGTGCTACCGATATGGCTATCAAGGCTGGCTTGGCAGAGGTAACTTTGGTTGGTGACCCCGAGGAGATTAAGAAGTCTTGCGAGGCTGAGGGTGTAGATATCAACCAGTACACTATCATCCCCGAGAGCGAGGACGTTAAGGCTGTTGAGATCGCAGTTAAGGCTGTTCACAACGGTGAGTATGACGTTTTGATGAAGGGTGTTGTACCTACCGATAAGTACATGCGCGGCATCTTGAACAAGGAGTGGGGTTTGTTGCCCGCAGGCACTGTTTTGAGCCACGTTACAGTATTGGAGGTTCCCGCATACCACAAGCTTTTGGTTGTCAGCGACGTTGCTGTTCTTCCTTGCCCCAACCTCGAGCAGAAGAAGCAGATTGCAAAGTACCTCATTCAGACTGCAAACAACCTCGGTATCGAGCAGCCTAAGGTAGCTTTATTGGCACCCAGCGAGCAGTTGCTTCCTAAGGTAGTTAGCTCAGTAGAGGCTAAGGAGCTCTCAGACCTCGGTCAGGCAGGTGAGCTTGGCAACGCATTGTTCCAGGGTCCTTTGGCACTCGACGTAGCTATCGACGAGGAGTCTGTTAAGATTAAGAAGCTTACTGGTCCTGTTGCAGGTGACGCAGACTGTATGTTGTTCCCCAACCTCGAGTCTGGTAACGTATTCTTCAAGGCTTGCTCTAAGTTTGGTGGTGCTGAGCTCGCAGCTATGGTTGCAGGTCCTACTGCTCCTTGCGTATTGACATCACGCGGCGACTCAACTAAGACTAAGCTCTACTCTATCGCTTTGGCTTGCTTGTCAGCAAAATAGTTTTAATTAACAAACCGAATTAACACTAATTATGGCATACAAAATTCTAACCATCAATCCTGGTTCAACATCTACAAAGGTAGCGTTGTTCCACGATATGGAGCAGGTGCAGACCGTTAAGTTGAGCCACTCAGCTGAGGAGATCGCACGCTTCGAGAGTGTAGCAGATCAGCTCGACTGGCGTTTGGAGATTATCCTTGAGGCACTCAAGAACGATGGCATCAAGATTGAGGAGCTCGACGCAGTTATCGGCCGTGGTGGTCTTATGCGCCCCATCGAGGGTGGTGTTTACCGCGTAGGCGAGGCTATGATGGCAGACCTCAAGGCTCCTAAGCGTCAGCACGCCAGCAACCTCGGCGCCCTCATCGCACGCCGTATCGCTGATATAGCAGGTGTTGAGGCATACATCGCTGACCCTGTTGTTGTTGACGAGCTTCAGGATATGGCACGCGTGAGCGGTCTTAAGGAGTGCCCACGTCGCTCTATCTTCCACGCTCTCAACCAGAAGGCTATTGCACGCCGCTACGCTAAGGAGGTGGGTCGTCCTTATGAGGAGCTCAACCTCGTAGTTGTACACATGGGTGGCGGTATCTCTGTATCGGCACACTGCAAGGGTCGCGTTATCGACACCAACAACGCATTGGATGGTGACGGTCCTATCGCTCCCGAGCGCGCAGGTACTTTGCCCGCAGGCGACTTGGTTGACCTCTGCTTCAGCGGCAAGTATGAGAAGGGCGAGATTAAGAAGCTCTTGGCAGGTAAGGGTGGTTTGGTTGACCATGTTAACTGCAACAACGTTCAGGAGTTGAACGAGGTACGCGCAGCAGGTGGCGACCAGGAGGCACGCTTCATGCTCGACACCATGGCATACTCAGTAGCTAAGTTCATCGGCGAGATGGCAGTGGTATTGAAGGGTCAGGTTGACGCCATCCTTCTTACTGGTGGTATCGCATGGAACGACTGCGTAAACGATGTAATCATCGACTACTGTAAGTTCCTTGCACCTATCAAGATCTACCCTGGCGAGAACGAACTCGAGTCATTGGCAGAGAACGCACTTCGCGTATTGAAGGGCGAGACAGTAGCTAAAGAATATTAGTCTACAATTAGTTAGATGAACATTTTGATTATCAACGGTGCGAACCTCAACCTATTGGGGCGTCGCCAACCCGAGATATACGGACGTGAGAGCTTCGAGGAGTACCTCGGAGCTCTTCGCGCACGTTACTCGGCACATATCATCGACTACTACCAGTCGAATATCGAGGGAGAGATTGTAAACCGACTCCAGGAGGCAGATGGCCACTACGACGGCATCATCTTCAATGCGGGCGGCTATACCCACACCTCGGTGGTTATTCGTGATGCTATCGCGGCAATCTCGGTGCCCGTCATCGAGGTACACATCTCCTCAATACTCGCACGCGAGGAGTTCCGCCATGTATCGCTCATCGCGCCCGTAGCTAAGGGTTCGATTATGGGCTTCGGCATGGAGTCCTATCGCTTGGCTGTGGAGCATATCATTGGGTAGGTGATGGCAGAGTCGAAGTTGGAACATAAGGTGGCTAAGGGCATAGCGTGGAGTTTCACAGAGAAGCTCCTCTCTATGGTTGTGCAGATGGTGGTAAGCATCGTCGTAGCACGACAACTTGCCCCTGCCGACTTTGGCGTCATGGCCATCATGACCTTCTTCACCTCGGTGGCGTTGGCTATTGTGGATAGTGGTTTCTCGCAGACGCTCATCCGCAAGACAAGCCCCACGGACGAGGAGTACCACTCGGTACTTATATTTAATATAGTGGTGTCGGTAGTGCTGTACGGCATCCTCACCGCTGCGGCATACCCTATTGCCACACTATACAACTCCCCAGAAATTTGGACGATAGCACCCGTCCTCTTCTTGGTGCTACCCATTAACTCGCTCTGCGTGGTGCAGACGGTTATGTACACGCGCGAATTCCGCTTCGCGCTCCTCTCTAAAATTGTATTTCTCGCCTCACTCATCAGCGGTGTCGTTGCTGTCGCAATGGCAGTCATGGGTTGTGGCATCTGGAGCCTCGTGGCACAGCGCCTGCTTATGATGGGCATCAAGGCTGCCTCCTTCTGGTCTATACGCCGCTGGCACACCTCAGCACGCTTCAGCTTCGCCGCTATCAAGGCCATGGCACCCTTTAGCCTACGCCTTCTCTCGACCGACCTCATTGCATCTACATATAATAATGTGGCGCAGCTATTTATCGGCAAGATGTACACCACATCCACGCTTGGGTTCTACTCTCAGGCACAGAAACTCAAGGAGCTACCCGTGACATCTACGGTACAGGCTGTGCAGGGCGTCACCTACCCCGCGCTCTCGAAGATTAAGGATGATGCAACAAAGTTTGCCGAGGGTTATCTGCGCATAGAACGCCTACTGGGTTTTATACTCTTTCCCGTGATGCTCGGCTTTGTGGCTATTGCCTCGGATATGTTCATGCTACTTTTGGGCGAGAAGTGGATGCCCACAGTGCCCTACTTTGAGATATTGGCGCTCTCGGGATTGTTCTACCCCCTTGCCATTGTGTCGTATAACATACTTAAGACTAAGAGTGACGGCAAGGTTATCGTGCGCCTGGAGATTGTTAAACGCGTGATTATGACCGCCATATTGTGCTACACCATTCCGCAGAGTGTCGAGGCTATTGCTTGGGGTATGACAGCTATGGCTGCGGTGGAGTTTCTGCTTAATACAGGCATGGCGATGCGCTATGTGAATACTAACTTCGCGGCGCTACTACGCACCATTGCCCCCTCATTCGTTATTGGTGCATTGATGTTTGGCACACTATATTATATCGAACCTCATATCACGACCTTGCATATCGCGCTACGCCTCGCCACAATGATTGGTGTGGGTGGTGCCATCTACCTCCTCATGGCGTGGATATTCCGCCTCCGTGCCCTACGCGAGGGCATCGCTATATTGAGGGGTATGCTCGCTAAAAGTGAGTAAAGCCCTTTAGTTCTATCTCTGCGGGAGCACCATTATCGAGCCATTGCAACTCATTACCCTCGACTATACGACCTATCGCCGTAAGCTCTGTGCCCGTAGCCGAGCGTAGAGTCTCTGCCACCTCGTTGAAGCGGTCGGGAGCAACGGAGAGTAACAACTCATAGTCCTCGCCACCAGTTGTTGCAAAGCGAATATCGTAGTCCGTAGGCACCTTCGACAACTCTATCTCTGCACCTACGGTCGACTGCTCCATGATATGCTTAATATCCGAAGCTATGCCATCCGAGACATCCATCATGGCGTGTACCTCCTCGCACGCGCCTAACAACTTACCCTCGTCGATGCGCGCCTGGGCACGGCGGTGAATCTTCGCTGCCGCGGTATTGAGGTCGCCAAACATTATATCGACAAGACCCTTTGACGAAGCACCTAACCTACCCGTAACGCAGATAAGGTCACCCACCTTGGCTGCCGAACGACGCTTGATATTCGACTTCGGTGCACGGCCTATGGCTACTACACTTATGCAGACCTTGTCGCGCGATGCTGTAGTGTCGCCACCCACGAGTGCCACACCATACTTAGCACAACCCTCGTAGAAGCCCCGCATGAAGCCCTCAACCCACTCGCCCTGCGTAGCCTCCGAGAGAGACAACGACAGTAGCACCGCGGTGGGCGTAGCACCCATCGCCGCAACATCGCTGAGGTTTACCATAAGGGATTTATATCCCACCTCCTCTGCCGAAGATGCGCCACGCAGAAAGTGTACATCCTCAACAAGCATATCGGTGGAGATAACAAGGGCATCGGCACCCATATCGAGTACGGTGCAGTCGTCGCCAATAGGCTCAAAACCATTGTGAGGCAACGCGCCAAAGGTCTTGGCTATGTCGTCAATAAAGGAAAATTCGCTCTTTTTCATAGGCACAAAGATACTAAATTTACACTTATATGCAAAATGGGGTAAGCCGACCAATCCCCACCACCACAATTTCTTGTCAGAGTGGGGCTAATTTGGCGCCGATAAAGAGAAAGAGCGGATGGGACATACTGCAATGTATTTCCCATTCGCTCTTTGGATTGAGGTGGCGAACTTCGCCACTATCACAAGAAATTAGTTTAGCTGGATTCGGGTTGCTGCTCTAACAGTATAAGTATTAGTCTTCTGTGGATCGAGACATACTACGCTGTCGTTCATGAAGGCGATAAGCTCAACAAGGTCATCAGCAGTCTCGTTGCTTGACCAGTAGTAGGTCTCAACGAATGGCATACCACCGTTGTCGGTAAGGAGCTTGTTGTAAGCCGCTACGCTTGCATTGTCGAAGTTGTGAGTACCCTCAGAGATAGCATCCCACATCCACTGCAACTCCTGTGATGAGGGCATAAACCAACCATCGCCATGTGCGATACACCACTGCGCTGCGGGGTACATATCGGGGCTTGTGCCGTTGCGGAGCATATCCTCAGTATTCCAGTCGCCACGGCTCGCTACACAGTTACACCAAACATTCTCTGTAGACCACTGCAAGTCTGCCTCATCCATAGAGAAGAAGTATGCCCATGTGCGGTTCTGGTTGTCTGTCTTGATGGCGTATGCAACACCCTTAGCACCATTTACCTCGTAAATCTGTCCAATCTCGTATGCAGAGGCAATATTGGGATCGTAGGCATCAACGCTAATGGTATTAGAGCGCACGTTGTCGTAGAGGGCGTAGATGTTGTATGAACCAGGTGTGGTTGTAGCAAATGTGCTACCCTCGATTGCATCGCCCGCAGTTGTGCGAATCTCGCAAGTAGCAGTTACATCCTCCTCGCCATACATCACGGTGAACTTAACGCAATCCTCGCCATCGGCCTTGATGCGGAGCTTCGAGGCCCCGATTGTGAGGCTCTTCTGCACGGGAGTCTCAACAGCAGTAGCAGTCACAATGACCTGATTTGACTTCACATTCTCAAACATGGCCTCGAAGACAAACTCACCAGCCACGTCAGAAGCAAAGGTATTGGTCTCAAGGGCAGCGCCGTAGTTAACGATAGTGATTGTAGACTCAGCGGTCTTATCCTCGCCATCAACGGTCACAGTGAATGTCACGGTCTCTGCGTTGTCAGCAACAATAGCCTCCTTGTCTGCAGTAAGCACAACAGTAGGACCTGCGGGATTTGTAGCCAAGACCTTAACCTCGTTAGACTTTACGCCATTGCACACCGCAACGAAGCGATACTCGCCAGCAGCGGTAGTCTTAAATGTAGATGCAGAGAGCACAGAGTTGTCATTGAGGCAGATAATCTGCACGCCATCGCTTGTAACGACGCCGTTTACAGTAGTCTCAAACGATACGGTCTCAACACCATCTGCCACAATAGCGCTCTTATCTGCAGAGAGCGAGACTGTAGTTGTGGTGGGAGTATCGGGGGTATCGGGAGTCTTCTCCTCGCACGCAGTGAAGCCCACTGCGAGCGAGAGAAGAGCGATTAGACTAAATAGTTTTTTCATAATCTGCTTAGTATTAGATTACTGTGCGTTATCGAACATATCGGGAGTTACGCGAACAGCATACTGTGTTGCAGTGTTCTCCTCGTTGATAACCTCGAAGAAGAATACGTAGTCATCCTTATCTACGCCAGGGAATGATACTGTAGCACCCTCAGCGGTCTTTGCAGCCTCAAGTGTTGTAGGCTCAACAGATGTGCGGAACATGAAGAATGCCTGAATCTGTGACCAGTCGTTAGGATCCCAGTACTTAGCGAAGTCGTAGTTGTTCCAAAGCTGTGCACCCACCTTCATATCGATAGCGTTAGCATCAGTCTTTACGAGGAACTGGATGTCGTACTTGAAGCCGTTCTTAACGACTACAGGCTCAGATACCTCCAAAGAGGCAACATTGTCGGTTGAAGGCTCCTTAGTCTTGAATGGAACAGCTACATAGTTGTAGTCGTAAACAGTTGTAGGATCTGAAACCTCAGGATCCATGTAGAAGAGCACCAATACATAGTCAGTATTGTTTTGCAAAGGCAAGTAGTTAACAACGGTTGAAGAGCCAGTCTGACCGAGGTACTCCTGGATGAATGTACCGAAGTCGTAGCCCTGCTCTACGCCGATGTTGTTAAGGCCGAAGTAGCTGCGCATAACGATGTTTGCCTTAGACTCCGTAGCCAAAGTCTCGTCGTAAGACTTCTTTGTCCATACGTAGTAGCCCCAGAAAGACTCCTCTCCCTTTACGGGTGTTACATCTACAGAGAAGCCAGTGTGTGCTACCTGGAGGTTAGAGTATGTGAACAACGAGTTGGGGTCAACCGCAGGAGCCTCAGGTGTAGAGAATTCGTAGCGGAAGAGCTTAATCTCCTCCTCCTGGTTGTGTACAGCCTCCCAGTTCTCGAAGTTGAAGGCTACAGCGAGGTAGTCCATCTCTGCGTTGAGACGGCAGTTAATAGTTGTCTCACCCTGTGTGATGTACTCACCGCTGCTGGGGTTCTCGATGATATACTCAAAGATCTGGTAGTCGTCGTTGTAGATACCGAAGGCGTCGAGCTCCATCTTTGTGATGACACGGAAGTAGTAGCGGTTAGCCGAAGAGTTGGGCTTAGCAGTTGCTACAGCAGATGTAGCAGTGATATCCTTAACCTCGAACTCAACCTCGAACTCAACGCCAGAAACGATGTCCTGAACGGGAAGAGTCTTGAGCGTGTGGCGAGCAACCTTTGTACCAGACATAGAGAATGCAATAGCAACATACTCTGTGTCGGGAGTGAGGTTTGTTGCGGTGAGGGTCTTGTTGCCCTTAGCAAAGCTAATATCCTGAGCATCAGAGAACTTTGCAATAATCTGACCATCGGTCAAATCCTTAATCTCGAGAGACTCAATGATTGCTGCGAAATAGAAAGTCGAAGCATCTGAAGGCACAACCTCAACCTCAACAGATGATGTTGTTGTCTTTACGTTCTGGAACTTGAAAGTAACACCCGTATTCTCCACTTTGCCGCCAAACACTTCGCAACCTGCAGCAAAGAGAACTACGAGAGCTACACTCATCATTGAAAGAATCTTTCTCATGGTAGTTTTGTTGTTTTAAGTTAGTTATTAATAAATTTATCTTTTTTTCCTATTTCCGATTTGCAGCGTCAAACGAACAATATTGCAAATTCGCACAAATATAGCAATATTATTGCTAACTGCAATAAGTTTCTCTGCAAAACAGATATTTTAGGCTACATGAGAGAGTCTAAAACACAAGAGGATGGCGACAAATGGCAAAACAATACTCCGCCCAGCATAATCATGCCGAGCGGAGTACGCTATAAAGAGTTGATAATTTTAATCTTTTACCAGTCGATAAACTCGCCGCTACCACGGAATGTGCCCTTGATAGCATTGCCCTTGTCATCCACCGTGTCGATTGTGAAGATGTAGACCATATCGCTCTCCTTCTCCACCTTGACCGAGCCACGCACAAGTGGGGCAAAATCTATGTAGCCCGCAGTCATATACCAGCTATTCTGCTGCATATACTGACCACCGAGATCCTCCGCCGAACCAGGGATGAAGTGTCCAGCTGTAGTACCATGTGTGTAAGTGCCTACGATATCTCGGCTACCCGCGGGCAACTGCAGGTCAATCTGGAACTGATCGCCACGCTCCTCACCCGTCTCATAGTCGAGATACTCGTACATATAGACCTGGCAAGTGTTGCAACCATTATACATCAAGTCACCCACGAAAGCACCCACAAAGACACCATCCTCAATGTTGAACGAGTGGCTACCAGTAAGTGTGCTAAGACCCTCAGTTACAGTGGCATTGTAGACAGGAATAACAAGTGAGCCGTTGTACTCCACGCGGTGGTTCTCACCACTTGCAAGGGCAACATTAGCCACAATCTTACCATCCTCAACAACGACCTCTGCATCGGCAAAGGCTACCTCCTCCTGATAGTAGTTGTCGCCAACGGTATAGTAGCTGTACATGTAGTTTATCGCGCGGTCGCTGAGCTCGCCAGTCATCGAAAGGGTGTATGTGCCATTGGGAATTGTTGCCTCGGTCTCATCCTTCGACACCACCTCCTTGGCACATAGGTCGAAGCAGTAGTACTTGGCGCCATGCTTGAATGTGCCGTCGTCGTTGAGTCCCTCTTTGGACAAAACTACGCGGTAGCTGTGTACGCCCGCCTCGTTGTTACAGTGTGTAAACACGCTGCCGTCGGTAGTCTTAGCCTCAAAGTTGACATCCACCTTAACATGCTGATATATAGTAAACTCTGCCTTGGCATCGCCATAACTCAAGAGAATAGCACCACGACGGTCGCCCGCCTCGGTGTTCCTCTTTGCAACAAACGACACGACGTCATCCTTAACCTCAATGACACTCGCCCAATCGACATTACTCCTAACGTCAAGTTTAAACTTGTCGGATGGGTTCTTAATAGAGTACTCAATCTCATAGATACCCTCCTCGCTATCGAGCCACAATGGGTTCTCGGTCTCGAGGATAATCTCGGGAGCAGCACCATTGCCTTGCTCCTCCACTTTTTCACCGCAAGCTATGGCAGCAACTGCGATGGCAAACAGCATAAATAGTCTTTTCATTCTCATTATTTAGTTAGTATATGTTCTTTTATTTAAACAAAAAGGTCACAACATCTCGGCAAATATAGTAAAATATTAAAAAATAGCGCTATTATATCAACAAACTTTTTATTTAGTAATTCAAAACATTATAAACTACACCTCGAATACTATAAAAATAGTAAAAAACAGCAATAAAAATATCAAAACACCACAACGACATTTGCATTATCGCGAAAATTTTATAAATTTGTACTGAGAATTACACAATAAAACGACGCGAACTTAGTTTAGTTATGAGAAATTACGATTCAAACCGAGAGAGCATGAACCCAAAATCAAAGAGATTATCGATAATTAGAAAGATTATTCGTTCAGAATATATATCCTCACAGGAGGAGCTTATCAAGCGACTTGAGGAGTGCGGCGTACAGATTACACAATCGACACTCTCACGCGACTTGAAGTATATGCACGTCGCAAAGGTGCCTCACAAGGAGAAGGGTTACATATATGTGTTACCCAACAGTTCGCGTGACGACCTCGTTATATCGCCAAACATTACTGACAACATCCTCGACATCGCCTTCTCGGGTAATATGTGCGTTATAAGCACTAAGCCGGGCTATGCAAGCGCCATATCCGTGCCTATCGACAGCAAGGGCATCAACGAGATTTTGGGCACCATCGCTGGAGACAACACCATCCTGCTCATCCTTCGCGACGGCTTTGACATGGACTCGCTAATGGAGCAGCTCTATATGTTGTTTCCCTCGTTGAGAATGCTTTAGGCTACAAGCATACAGACACAACAACCACCTCAAATCGAAGGTGGTTGTTTTTTTTATTTGGTGATGGGAGGAAAATAATTCTGCACCGTTCATTAGCCGCACGACCTAATTTCTTGTCGGAGTGGTGTAGATGTGGTGCTGACATGAAAAATCCCCGGATGGGTAGTACTTGTCGTACATCCCATTCGGGGATTTGATTGAAGCGTCGCAGATGCGCCACTATCACAAGAAATTCAATTTAGCGTCAGAAGGGGTTAGATGTGGCCTCGACATGAAAATAGCCAGGATGAGACATACTAAGCGTATTTCTCATTCTGGCTATTGATTGAGAGGTCGCAGATGACCCCTTATCACGCTAAATTATCCGAGGTATGAGCGAAGAATACCACTTCGCGACGACTGACGGAGCTTGCGAATAGCCTTCTCCTTAATCTGACGCACACGCTCGCGTGTGAGGTCAAACTTCTCGCCAATCTCCTCGAGGGTCATCTCAGAGCAACCGATACCGAAGAAGTAGCGAATGATGTCGCGCTCACGCTCGGTGAGTATCTCGAGTGCACGGTCCACCTCTGTTGCGAGTGATTCATTGATAAGGCCACGGTCGGCGTTGGGTGAGTCGGCATTTACGAGCACGTCGAGGAGTGAGTTATCCTCGCCATCGGCAAAGGGTGCATCCACAGAGATGTGGCGACCTGCTACGCGGAGGGTATCTGTAACCTTCTCCTTTGGAAGCTCGAGTTCGTTAGCCAGCTCCTCAGCTGATGGGGTACGCTCGTGCTCCTGCTCGAAGCGCGCGAAGGCCTTGTTAATCTTATTGAGTGAGCCTACCTGGTTGAGGGGAAGACGTACGATACGAGACTGCTCGGCGAGGGCCTGGAGGATAGACTGACGAATCCACCATACGGCATACGAGATAAACTTAAAGCCTCGTGTCTCATCGAACTTCTCGGCAGCCTTGATAAGGCCGAGGTTACCCTCATTGATAAGGTCTGGGAGGCTAAGGCCCTGATTCTGATACTGCTTAGCTACAGAGACCACAAAACGGAGGTTTGCCTTGGTGAGCTTCTCCAATGCCTCTTTATCTCCCTTTTTAATTCTTTGGGCGAGTTCCACCTCCTCCTCTACGGAGATGAGTTCCTCCTTGCCGATCTCCTGAAGATACTTATCCAACGACGCACTCTCACGGTTGGTGATCGACTTGGTAATCTTTAATTGACGCATAAAAATTCTATTCTCTTTACAACTTCTATTCCAAAACTTACGCATATATACGCACGACCCCCTCGTTTTGTTTCACAAAAGGTCAAAAATATTCCATGTATATGGGCATACTGAGAGTATTTAGGTCAAATTATCGCTTAAATATTATGTGTTTTGCAATAACTTTTGTACCTTTGCCCAATTATTATATATAAATATATAACCTATGGCACACCGCAGTGGTTTTGTAAATATTATCGGCAACCCAAACGTGGGTAAGTCTACACTGATGAATCAGCTCGTTGGCGAGAAGCTCTCGATTATAACCTCAAAGGCGCAGACTACGCGCCACCGCATCATGGGCATCGTCAATGGCGACGACTTCCAGATTGTCTACTCCGACACCCCAGGCATCCTAAAGCCTAACTACAAACTTCAGGAGAAGATGATGAAGTTCGTGCGCGGCGCAATAACCGATGCCGACGTGCTCCTCTATGTAACCGACACCGTGGAGGATAGCGACCGCTCGGCAGAGATTATCGAGAAGGTGCGTCTATCACAGATACCCACAATCGTGGTTATCAACAAGGTGGACATCACAACACCCGACAAACTAACAGCACTCGTCGAGAAGTGGCAGGCATTGTTGCCCGATGCTATTATAGCTCCCTGCTCAGCAAAGGAGAACTTCAACGTCGAGGGCGTATTCAACCTTATCCTCGAGCGCTTGCCCGAGGGCGAGGCCTTTTATCCCAAGGACACTCTTACGGATAAGACACTTCGTTTCTTTGCGTCGGAGATTATCCGCGAGAAGATACTCCTAAACTACGAGAAGGAGATACCCTACTCTTGTGAGATTGCCATCGAGGCATACAAAGAGGAGCCCACAATCGACCGCATATCTGCAACCATCTATGTTGCACGCACATCGCAGAAGGGCATCGTAATTGGCCACAAGGGTGAGCGCCTAAAGAAGGTAGGTCAGGCGGCACGCCACGACCTCGAGGCATTCCTCGGCAAGAAGGTATTCCTTGAGTTGTACGTCAAGGTAAACGAGGACTGGCGTAACAACGACAACCAGCTCAAGCGCTTCGGCTACGAGCTCGACTAATAATAAAAAACCATATTCAATCGTTTTCAGGGCATAGTATAGACCACAATGAGGAGGTTGTTATTTACCATAATCGCTGTTTTGGCAGTTGTATGCGCACTACCCCAAAGGGCAGAGGCGCAGTACGACCGTAACTACATCTACTGGATGGGGCAGCAGTGTATGGTGCAGAACAACTACTCCGAGGCTATCGAGGTGCTCAACGTGTTGCTTCGCCACGACCCCAAAGACTTCGACGCATACTTCCTGCGCGGCATTGCCAAGTACAACATGGATGACCTATTAGGTGCAGATGCCGACTTCACAAAGGCCGTGGAGCTAAACCCCGTATTCACGGGAGCATTCTACTATCGAGCCATAACACGCTCACGCCTCGGTAATTATGACGATGCCCTCAACGACTTCGAGCAGGCCATAGACCTGCGCCCCGACCTCGCCGACCCATACTACAGCCGTGGCGTAACTCTGCTTCTAAACCAGCAATTTGAGGATGCCATTGCCGACTTCAACCGTTACATACGCTTCGAGAAGCGCCACGTTGCAGCATACATAAACCGCGGCACAAGCTACCTCTACCTCAAAGATACGGTAAAGGCGTACGAGAACTACAACCTCGCCATAAGCACCAACCGCGAGGACCCAGATGGCTACAACCGTCGTGGCTCACTACTCATGGAGCAGAGACGTTATGCCGAGGCGTGTGCCGACTTCGATATGGCTGTAGCATGCGACAGCAGCTACATCCCAGGATTTTTCAATCGCGCATTAGTACACAGCTACATGCACCGCCCAATGCTCTCATTGAGCGACCTCGACCGCGTTATTGAACTCGACTCCACCAATGCACTCGGATACTTCAACCGCGCCATCGTACGCACCGAGATTGGCGACTACAACCGCGCCCTTGAGGACTTCAACCATGTGGCATATTATGCGCCTAACAACGTCTTGGTATACTACAACCGCGCACAAATACACACTCAGCTCGGCGATATAGATGCTGCTATTGCGGACTACACACGCGCCATAGAGCTATACCCCGACTTTGCGAATGCCTACCTCGGACGTAGCATTTTGCGACGCTCGCAACACGACATGCGTGGCGCGGAGAGCGATGAGCGCACAGCACAGCGCAAGATTGCGGAGTACCGCACACGCCTTAAAGACTCGACATACTCGATTTACGCAGATACATCGCAGCGCTTCGACCAGCTCCTATCGTTCGAGAGCAAACTCATGGACCGTAACTTCGAGCGCATAGCCTCAATATCTTCGGGCGAGGACGATTTGATGCTTATACCGATGTTCCGTTTCACGCTCCTCGATGCCGACACCGTGGTCGTAGACCGCCGTGCCAAACGCTTTGACACACAGCGCATAAAGGACTTCCGCGCCAAGGTAAACAACGACCGTATGCGCTTCGACTGCCGCGCTACAAACATCGATGCCGACACACTCCTTGCCATCGACCGCCGCCTCGCTGCCGAGCTTCACGCGACAAGTGAGCCTACATGGATTATGTACTTTGAGCGCGGTATAAGTCAGTCGCTCATCAAGCAGTACACCAACGCGATGAACAGCTACACCGAGGCTATACACCTCAACCCCTCGAACCCATTCCTATACATCAACCGCGCTACGACACGCGCCGAGATGATAGACTTCATATCGTCGATAGACAACTCCTATCAGACAATATCGTTCGACTCCGACCCTGCAAAGCGTCTGCACAACAGCGGCACACGCACCTACAGCTACGACGAGGCTATAGAGGATATGAACAAGGCGATAAAGCTATACCCCGACCTTGCCGAGGCATACTACAACCGTGGTAACCTCATGGCTATATCGGGCAAGCTCCCCGAGGCATACGATGACTACACCAAGGCCATAGAGCTAAACCCCAACCTCGGCGAGGCATACTACAACCGTGGTTTAGTGCAGATATTTATGAACGACACGCGCAAAGGTTGCATGGACCTATCTAAGGCGGGAGAGTTGGGCATAGTCTCGGCATACGACATACTGCGTCAATTCCGCATAGCGGAGCATAATTAGCAAAACTAACAAACAATTTTATAAACCTAAACAAAGTTATTATGACTCAAACAATTCAACGCAAACTAAACGACTCGGCGTTTGCACGCTGGGCGGCGGTGATTCTCATCTCATTGATGATGTTCTTCGCCTACATGTTCGTGGACATGATGTCACCATTGCAGAGCCTCATCGAGGGTCAGCGTGGTTGGGGTCCCGATGTATTCGGTGCATACGGATCATCGGAGTACCTTCTTAACGTATTCGGCTTCCTCATCGTCGCAGGTATCATCCTCGATAAGATGGGCATCCGCTTCACTGGTACCCTCTCTGCATCGTTGATGGTAATCGGTGCCGTTATCAAGTTCTACGCCGTTAGCGACTGGTTCGTAGGCTCGGAGCTCGATGCTACACTCACAGGCTGGCAGTTCATGAACCTCCCAGGCTCTGCACTTTTGGCATGCTTGGGCTTTATGATCTTCGGTTGCGGTTGTGAGATGGCGGGTATCACCGTATCACGCGCTATCGCTAAGTGGTTCAAGGGCAAGGAGATGGCTATGGCCATGGGTCTTGAGATGGCTATCGCTCGTATCGGCGTATTTGCAATCTTCACCATGTCTCCCGCTGTGGCAAACTCTGAGATGTTCGCCTTTATCCCCACAAGCGTTGTTAAGCCCGTATTCCTCTGCACAGTTCTCCTTATCGTAGGTCTCATCTGCTTCTTGGTGTTCAACGTTATGGACAAGAAGTTCGACAAGCAGCTCGCAGCTGCTGGCGAGGCTGAGACAGTTGCAAGCGACGAGGAGTTCAAAATTGGCGACGTTAAGATCATCCTTTCAAGCAAAATCTTCTGGTTGGTAGCATTGCTCTGCGTGCTCTACTACTCTGCTATCTTCCCATTCCAGAAGTATGCGGTAAACATGTTCGAGAACAACCTCAACCTTACTGCTGAGGAGGCTGCAAGCATCTTCCGCTGGTTCCCCATCGGTGCTGCTCTCATCACTCCATTCCTTGGTGGTTTCCTCGACAAGCGCGGTAAGGGTGCTACAATGCTCATCTTGGGTGCTATCCTTATGATTTCATGCCACCTTGTATTTGCTTTGGTATTGCCTAAGTTCCCCAACTTGGTTCTCGCATACGCAGCTATCGTAGTTCTTGGCGTCTCATTCTCATTGGTTCCCGCAGCGTTGTGGCCCTCAGTACCCAAGCTCATGCCTGAGCGCTATTTGGGTAGTGCATACTCACTCATCTTCTGGGTTCAGAACGTAGGTTTGTGCCTTGTGCCTTACATCATCGGCGTTGTATTGAACTCTACAAACCCAGGCGTGTCTGATGCATTCCAGAATAAGAATGAGACCGAGGCTCTCCAGAAGAAGGTTGAGTATATCGACAATATCAAGGCTCACGAGGCTAACATCGCTCTCTACAACGAGCTTCAGGCTGCCGAGGCAGCTAAGGCAGATGAGACTACCAATGCTCCTGAGGCTACCAATGCTCCTGAGAATACAGAGACTGGTGAGACTGTAACACCTGAGACTCCTGAGACTCCCGCTGAGCAGGAGGTACTCCCCACACTTCCTGAGAACTTTGATATTGCTAAGTGCCAGAGCGAGCTTAAGAAGTTGAATAAGGGCAAGGAGGCTAAGGGTATCAGCAAGGACTTCGACTACGAGGCTGCTGTTGCACGTCTTGACGAGTTGAAGGCTGAGAAGGCTGAGAAGCAGTATCCTAACGACCCACGTTACGACTACACTGCAACAATGTTGTTGTTCGTATCGTTCGGTGTGTTGGCTCTCTTGTTCGGCTTCTGGCTCAAGATCGAGGATAAGCGTAAGGGCTACGGCTTGGAGCTTCCTAACATCAAGGAGTAAGCAGTTTGCACTCCATATTTGGGGCTGTATGATTCGTTCGTACAGCCTCTTTTTTATACTACCACAACTTTTTGTTAAAAAAATAACGCACCCCTATTGCTGAAGTGAGATTTTTTCATTAATTTTGTGCGCAACATGAACAAGAAGACTGTTGCACTCTTTTTTTTGCTGTGTAGCAGTCGCTAAAAAAACCGATTGCTATGTCATTTTTAGATGAAAGAGTGCAGACAACAGGTCTCACATTCGACGATGTGTTGCTCGTACCAGCCTACTCAGAGGTTCTACCTCGCGAGGTATCGACAGAGGGTCGCTTCTCTCGCAATATCAAACTAAACATTCCTATTGTGTCTGCCGCTATGGACACCGTAACCGAGGCTAACTTGGCGATTGCCTTGGCACGCGAGGGCGGTATCGGCGTTATCCACAAGAACATGTCTATCGCTGCACAGGCAGCGCACGTTCGTCGCGTTAAGCGCGCCGAGAGCGGCATGATCTACGACCCTGTGACTATCCTCAAGGATAACACCGTGGGCGACGCCTTGGCACTCATGCAGGAGAATAAGATTGGTGGCATCCCCGTTGTTGACGACAAGGGCATGCTCATCGGTATCGTCACAAACCGCGACCTCCGCTTCCAGAGCGACATGGAGCGCAAGATTGAGGAGGTGATGACAAAGGAGAACATCGTGACTACTCACGAGACCGACCTTAAGAGCGCAGCAGAGGTGCTCCTCGCAAACAAGATTGAGAAGCTCCCCGTCGTTGACGACAACGGCAAGCTCGTAGGCCTTATCACCTACCGCGATATCACAAAACTCAAGGACAACCCCAACGCTTGTAAGGATGCTAAGGGTCGTCTCCGCGTGGCTGCAGGCATCGGCATCACTCCCGACGCTATGGACCGCGTATCGGCACTCGTAGCCGAGGAGGTTGACGCCGTAGTTCTCGACTCTGCACACGGCCACACTAAGGGTGTTGTGGACCTTCTCCGTAAGATTAAGGAGACATTCCCCCACCTCGACGTTGTTGTTGGTAACATCGCAACTGCTGAGGCGGCAAAGTACCTCATCGAGAATGGTGCTGACGGCATCAAGGTGGGTATCGGTCCAGGCTCTATCTGTACTACACGTATCATCGCGGGTGTTGGTGTACCACAGCTCTCGGCTATCTACGACGCTTCGACAGAGGCAAAGAAGGCTGGTGTGCCCATCATCGCTGACGGTGGCTTGCGCTACTCTGGCGATATCGTTAAGGCATTGGCTGCGGGCGGTAACTGCGTGATGGTAGGTTCTATGTTCGCAGGTACTGAGGAGTCTCCCGGCGAGACCATCATCTACAACGGTCGTAAGTTCAAGGCATACCGTGGCATGGGCTCTATCGACGCCATGAAGGCTGGCTCGGCAGACCGCTACTTCCAGAAGGGCGAGGTTAACGTCATGAAGCTCGTACCCGAGGGTATCGTAGGTCGCGTGCCATTCAAGGGTAAGCTCGCTGAGACTGTATACCAGCTCGTAGGTGGTATTCGCGCGGGTATGGGTTACTGCGGTGCTAAGGACATTGAGACATTGCAGACAGCACGTTTCATCCGCATCACATCGAGCGGTGTAACGGAGAACCACCCCCACGATATTACTATTACAAGCGAGACACCTAACTACTCAAGAGGAGAGTAGGCGTTTTGCTGTGCGTGGTTTGTCGTGATAAGATGCTATCTGCGGTAGATGGCGCAGATGACGTCTTAACAGCAGAGAGAGGTTTGTTGTCAGAAGATGTTAGATGTGACAGATGCTCGAAGACTGACAAAGCGGAGTTTACTAAAATGTAAATGAGCATTTGGCAGGCAAGGCAGATGGCGCAGATGACGTCTTATCACAACAAACAAAAGAAAATTTTTGTAAAAAAATATATGACAGAGAAGATTTTAATCATCGATTTTGGATCGCAGTACACGCAGCTCATCGCGCGACGCATTCGCGAGATGCAGGTATATTGCGAAATACACCCCTTCAACAACGTCCCCGCACTCGACGAGTCGATCAAGGGCGTTGTGATGTCGGGATCGCCACGCTCTGTACGCGAGGAGGGTGCTCCACGCATCGACCTTGATGCAATCAAGGGTAAGCTACCCCTATTGGGTGTATGCTACGGTGCGCAGTACCTCGCCCACTTCTTCGGAGGTAAGGTGGAGGCATCACCCAGCCGCGAGTACGGTCGCGCGCGCATGATAGTAAAGAATGGTGATGATCCCCTCATGGCGAAGCTTAGCCCCTCGTCACAGGTGTGGATGTCACACGGCGATACTATCACCACAATCCCCGAGGGCTATAGCATCATCGCTTCGACAGAGGATGTTCCCGTAGCAGCTTACCGCATCGAGGGCGAGCAGACATGGGGCATTCAGTTCCACCCCGAGGTATATCACTCGGAGGAGGGCTTCACCATGATCGAGAACTTCGTGAAGGGCATCTGCGGTTGCGCTGGCACATGGACTCCCGCAGGCTTCGTTGAGAGTACCGTTAAGGAGCTCAAGGAGAAGCTCGGCGACGACAAGGTTGTACTCGGCCTTTCGGGCGGCGTAGACTCTTCAGTTGCTGCGCTCCTCTTGCACAAGGCTATCGGCCCCAACCTCTACTGTATCTTCGTGGACTCAGGCCTCTTGCGTAAGGATGAGTTCGCCGAGGTTATCGAGTCGTACCGCGGCATGGGACTAAATGTTAAGGGCGTAGATGCTTCGGAGAAGTTCCTTGGCGACTTGGCTGGCGTCACCGACCCCGAGACCAAGCGTAAGATTATCGGCCGCGACTTCGTTGAGGTATTCGAGGCTGAGGCAAAGCAGTTGCAGGGCGTTAAGTGGCTCGGTCAGGGTACTATCTACCCCGATGTTGTTGAGTCGGCACAGGTGAACGGCACAGCTGTAGTCATCAAGTCGCACCACAATGTGGGCGGTCTTCCCGAGAAGATGGGCTTGAAGGTTGTTGAGCCTTTGCGCCTCTTGTTCAAGGATGAGGTTCGCCGCGTAGGTCGCTCTATGGGCATGCCCGAGCGCCTTATCAGCCGTCACCCCTTCCCCGGTCCAGGCTTGGCTATCCGTATCCTCGGCGAGATCACACGCGAGAAGGTGGAGATCTTGCAGAACGTGGATAAGATATATATCGACATCTTGCGCGAGACAGGCTGGTACGACAAGATTTGGCAGGCAGGTGCCATCTTATTGCCCGTGCAGTCTGTAGGCGTTATGGGTGATGAGCGTACCTATGAGCGCTGCGTGGCATTGCGCGCTGTGCAGTCTACAGACGGCATGACAGCCGACTGGGTACACATCCCCTACGAGATCTTGGCGCGTTTGTCAAACGAGATTATAAATAAGGTGCGCGGCGTAAACCGCGTAGTCTACGACATCTCGTCGAAGCCACCAGCAACAATTGAGTGGGAGTAATCTTTTAACGTGATAGCGGCGCATCAGCGACGCTTCAATCAAAGCCCTGAATGGAATGTACGCCAAGTACTATCCATCCAGGGCTTTTTCATGTCAGCGCCACTGCTACACCACCCTGACGCTAAAAGGGGCTCACGGATAATTTCATGTCGAGGCCAAGCCTAACACCTTCTGACATCAAACGAGGCGGACACCCATCCATCCAGGGCCTTTCCATGTCAGCGCCACAGCTACACTACTCTGACGCTGAATAAGTCCTAACCAAATCAATTTTCTGCCTAGGATTCTTGCTTTTTAAACTATACATTCTTTTAGTTTCACACTATTACATGGGATCAAGGTATTCTATCACACATACGCCTAACAACAATGCTTAAGTTATAATCATAATAGGCCTTATTTTTAGGAGTCGAAAAGGCTCTGTTTTAAGTCTGAAAAGAGTCACATATTACCAAAGAGCCGAAATTTGTTTGGCATTTGTGAATTATTTTGTAACTTTGTCGGTTGCAAGATAATTATTGCGCACACAAGGCCGTTAAAACAGAAAACTTTAGACATGAGATATCTCAAAATAATATTCTACGGAGCACTCGCACTGGCAGAAAAACACCCGCTTTTCTGCCTAACATTGCTCGCGGCCTTAATTCTCCCACCAATATTCTTCGAATGGGTACGCTGGTTTATGCTCGGAGCACTCATAGTAACGCTAATTATAATCGCGGTGGTGTGGTGGAAGATTCGAAGCCTAAAGCAGAAATTTGAGCAGCAATACCGTGACGCCATGGGTGGCATGGGCGCGGGATTCTCAGGCTTTGGCAACAGCAATAGCAACGGCGCAGGATTCTCAGGGTTTAACTTTACTCACGGCATGCGCCTTGAGGACTTCGTGCAACAGATGCAGCAGCAGGCAGATGCCAGACAGCAGAACACCCAGCAGACTTCAACACATAGCACAACGACAAAAACTCAAAAATCGGGAAGCAACCAGGGTGAATACGTTGATTTCGAAGAGATTGAATAACGCTTAAAAATAGTACAACTTATATGATAAAGCTATTAGAAAGCATTGGACGCTACGTCCTACTACTTAGCAAGGTCTTCTCACGCCCCGAGAAGATAAGCATATACATGCGTCGTATAGCCTTTGAGATTGAGGCGCTCGGCTTCAACTCTATATCGCTAACGGCAATTATCTCGACATTTATCGGTGCCGTAATGGCACTGCAGATGGCTATCACGCTTGAGTCACCATTCATCCCACAATTCATGATTGGTTATGCTACGCGTGAGGTGATGGTGCTTGAGTTCTCATCTACCGTGTTGGCACTTATCCTATCGGGTAAGATTGGTTCAAACATCGCATCGGAGATTGGTACAATGCGTATCACCGAGCAGATTGATGCCCTTGAGATTATGGGTGTTAACTCTGCATCGTACCTTATCTTGCCAAAGATTATAGCAACGGTAATCTTCTTCCCCTTGCTCACACTCTTTAGCATGATTGTAGGTATCTTAGGTGGTTATGCTATGGCTGTACTCGCAGGAATCATGCTCCCTGGAGACTACATTCAGGGTCTATTCTACTATTTTGAGCCATTCTCAATCACCTACGCATTGGTCAAAGGTGCTGTGTTTGCCTTTATCATCACCTCTATATCGGCATACTGCGGTTACTACGCCAAGGGTAACTCACTCGAGGTGGGTCGTGCATCTACACGCGCCGTAGTATCAAGTTCGGTGGCTATCATGATTTTCAACCTTATCCTAACACAAATTATGCGCGCATGATACGAGCAGACCACATATCAAAGGCCTTCGAGGGCCGCACAGTGCTCAACGACATAAGTGTTGAGTTTGAGACAGGCAAGACAAACCTTATCATCGGTCGTAGTGGTTCGGGTAAGACCGTACTCCTTAAGTCTCTCGTGGGACTACACAATATTGACTCAGGAAAGATATTTTACGATGACGTGTGCTACACCGACCTTAACTTCAAAGAGCGCAAGGATATACGCAAGGATGTAGGCATGATTTTCCAGGGCGGTGCTCTCTTGGACTCATCTACCGTGCGCGAGAATGTGCGCCTACCGCTCGACCTCTTCACGAAGATGTCGGAGCGCGAAAAGCGCGAGCGCGTGACATTCTGCTTGGAGCGTGTACGCCTAACAGGCGCTGACCATCTCTACCCATCGGAGCTTAGTGGAGGTATGGTTAAGCGTGTGGCAATTGCGCGCGCCATAGTGCTCAACCCTCGCTACCTCTTCTGTGATGAGCCAAACTCGGGTCTCGATCCCCAGACTTCAGTAGTAATTGACAACCTTATCCACGAGATTACCAAGGAGTTTAACATCACAACAATCATAAATACACACGACATGAACTCCGTGATGGAGATTGGCGAAAAGATTGTATATATCCACGAAGGTAAGAAGTGGTGGGAGGGCACAAAGGACGACATTCTCCTATCGGACAACCCCGAGCTCAACGACTTTGTATTCGCATCGGCAATGGCAAAACGCGCAAAAAGTGTATCGCGATAGCCTATAAGTGGCAAAAAAGGGGGATTTTTATATTAAAAAAGTTAAATTTTCCTTTGCTTGTTAGGTCAAAAGTGATTAACTTTGTGATTACAAAACACGATAACGAAATTATTAACTATTAATTTAATACTTTTTTTGACTATGTCACAGATTAAGATTGGTATCAACGGTTTCGGTCGTATCGGCCGTATGGTATTCCGTGCAGCTTGCGCTCAGGCTGATAAGTTCCAGGTTGTAGGTATCAACGACCTTTGCCCTGTAGACTACTTGGCATACATGCTTAAGTACGACACTATGCACGGCAAATTCGAGGGTACTGTAGACTACTGCGAGGAGAAGAACCTCCTTATCGTTAACGGCAACGCTATCCGCGTAACTGCTGAGAAGGATCCCGCACAGTTGAAGTGGAACGAGGTTGAGGCTGAGTATGTTGTTGAGTCAACAGGCTTGTTCCTCACAGCTGAGAAGGCTCAGGCTCACATCGAGGCTGGTGCTAAGTATGTTGTTATGTCAGCACCTTCAAAGGATGATACTCCTATGTTCGTATGCGGCGTTAACACATCTGAGTACGCTGGTCAGAAGATCGTTTCTAACGCTTCTTGTACTACAAACTGCTTGGCTCCTATCGCTAAGGTTTTGAACGACAACTTCGGTCTCGTAAACGGTCTTATGACTACTGTTCACTCTGTAACTGCTACACAGAAGACTGTTGACGGTCCATCATTGAAGGACTGGCGTGGTGGCCGCGCTGCTTGCGGCAACATCATCCCCTCTTCAACTGGTGCTGCAAAGGCTGTAGGTAAGGTTATCCCTGCACTTAAGGGTAAGCTCACTGGTATGTCTATGCGTGTTCCTACATTGGATGTATCTGTTGTTGACCTCACTGTAAACCTCGAGAAGCCCGCTACTTACGAGGAGGTATGTGCAGCAATGAAGAAGGCATCTGAGGGTGAGTTCAAGGGTATCCTTGGCTACACTGACGAGGCTGTTGTATCTTCAGACTTCCTTGGTGATGCTCGCACTTCAATCTTCGACGCTACTGCAGGTATCGCTATCAACGAGACATTCATGAAGGTTGTTTCATGGTACGACAACGAGTGGGGTTACTCAAACAAGGTGCTTGACCTTATCTCAGTTATGAAGGCTTACAACAAGTAATTTCTTGTGATAGCGGCGCATCAGCGACGCTTCAATCAAAGCCCTGAATGGAATGTACGCCAAGTACTATCCATCCAGGGCTTTTTCATGTCATCGCCACTGCTGCACCGTTCTGACAAGAAATTGTCGCAACTCTATTGTTATTTTAGTAGAGTTGTCTTTCGAGGCCACATCTGCAGCCTTCCAGTCTAATACTCAACATCACCTGACAGAGACTCATCTGCGACGCTCTATCTTTTGGCGTAGTTTGTCTTGATGTAGTCCATAACCTTGAAGCGTGTAGGTCGCTTCTCACCATTCAGGTCAACAACCTCTGTATCAATCTGCAAAGAGTTACCATTGAGCACGAAATCGTTGATAAACTGCATGATAACATCGCACTGATAGAATAGTGGTATGCCAGCTATGCTGTGATCGCCATACTCCACCGAATAGAACCAATATGGCGAGCTGAGTTTATCGAGCTGCTTAACGATATATGCCGAGCCGTAGAAACCCACGCCGAACATCGAGGAGTGGTCATAGGGAACATTACTATCTGATGTACCATGAAACAACAGCATAGGCGCTGGCATAGTATCGAACTTTGGTTTACCCTTAACTGAAAATATCGCTCCTGCACAAGAGACAACACCCGCATAGCGGAAGTCTTCGGGTAGCACCTGAGCACGCTCCGCGCCATTACATCGCATCCACTCCGCCTGCACAGCGGTGATGGCACCCGCACTCGAGCCACTAATCATAATTTTCGAGGTATCGACACCCCACTCCTCGGCACGCTCTATGACATAGTTCGTTGCAGCATACATATCCTCAACTGCAATATTTATAGCATTGTTAAAGACCTCTATCATAGCCACTAAACCGCCATCTGTCTTTATACTCTTAAGACCTAAACGATAGTCAATAGAGACCACAACAATGCCTTCGCGAGCGAGTCTATCGAAGTATACAGAGTAATATTCGTGGTCGCGCTCTCCCATTACAAAACCGCCTCCAAAGGCAAATATCATACATGGCCGCGCAGACTCGGTCGCCTCATTAAGAGTATATCTATCCATGTATAACTCCTCGCCATTGTGCGTAGCATAGTGAAAAGTATCACACACAACATCTTGTGCCGAGAGCACAAAGCTCTGCACCATCATAACGAAAAAGAGTGCTATTTTTTTCATAGTTAGGGGTATTATTTATTCCACTCACCAATCTCCATGTTCTTAATCTCGCCACCCTCAATATCGAATCTCACAGCAGTACGCACACGATGTATGCCATAGATGCCAGCACCACCAGGATTTATATGTAGTAGGTCGTAGACGGGATCGTATATCACTTTGAGAATATGCGAATGTCCCGAGATAAATATTTTAGGTCGGGCGCCATGTATAAGTTGCAGAGCCTTAGGGGAGTAGTTGCGTGGATAACCACCTATATGCATCATAAGCACCTTACAACCATCCACCTCAAAGCAGTTGCTCTCGTGGTAGATGCGTCGCATAACGCCGCCATCGATATTTCCATATACAGCACGCAGGGGCTTATACGCTGCGATGGCATCTGCTGTCTCTAACGAGCCGAAATCGCCAGCATGCCACACCTCGTCACATGGCTTAAGAAACTCCTTGAGCACATCATCAAATGTGCCGTGTGTATCTGATATAACTCCAATTTTCATACCACTAATTCGAACATAAAAATATGTAACACGCAATATTGTGCAAAGACAAAGATAGTTAAAATAATTGCTACGCGCCTCGTGCGAGTATAAAAAACGGCAAAATTGGGATTATTTGACTAAAAAGTTGTATCTTTGTTCATATTATTTATCAACGATAGAAATTTATGAAGTCACGCCTTTTAACTCTCGCTATTATGCTCTCGATGAGCATTGCGACACTTAGCGCACAGCAAAACTTGTGGCAGAATGAGCCTCCTAAATCACCCGAAATCCACGCCGACATGAGCGTGACAATACGCCTCTATGCCCCCAATGCAGAGCGCGTAACACTCGTTGGAGACTTCGTTGACAATGTGGCTATGACACGCAATGCGGAGGGTGTGTGGGAGTATACCTCAGCACCTCTGGCTTCGGAATTATACAACTACTGGTTTAATGTCGATGGCATCGATCATGTCAACGACCCTGCAAATAGCTATATAGTGCGCGATGTGGGCTCACAGATGAACTACTTCATCATCCCTGGCGAGCGTGGCGACCTCTACGCAGCACAAGATGTACCACATGGCACTATGGCAAAGGTGTGGGCAGAGGTTAGTGATGGCCGTGCGCGCCGCATGACAATCTACACTCCCGCAGGCTACGAGGAGGGTAAGGGTCGCTACCCTGTTCTCTACCTTCTGCACGGCATGGGCGGCGATGAGGATGCCTGGACAGCAACAGGCCGCGTAGCAGAGATTATGGATAACCTCATAGCTGAGGGCAAGGCCGAGCCTATGATTGTGGTCATGACAAATGGTTGCACACAGCATGTCTCTGCCCCAGGCTACTCGCACGAGGGCATGTGGCGCCCATATATGAGTGGCTCTATGGATGGCTCGTTCGAGGCTATGTTTCCCTCGATTGTAGAGTGGGTTGACGGCCACTACCGCACCAAGGCTAAGAAGGCGTATCGTGCCATTGCAGGCCTCTCGATGGGTGGCTTCCACTCTATGCAAATTTCGAAGGAGTACCCCGCCATGTTTGATTATGTTGGTCTCTTCTCTGCCGCCATCTTCCGAGGTAAAGAGGGCATAGAGACATATTCAAATCTTGAGGCGAAACTCGACCGCCAGTTCGATGAGGGCGTTAAGCTCTACTGGATAGCCATTGGCAAGGATGACTTCCTCTACGATGAGAATGTGCGCTACCGTGCGTTGCTCGACAATGCGGGCTACCCCTACACCTACCGCGAGAGCGATGGCGGACATATATGGCGCAATTGGCGTATATACCTCGGCGAATATGCACAGCTACTATTTAAAAAATAGCCTATGTACTCAAAGCAACTATATGAGTCACCCGCAATAGAGGTCGTCTCAATAGTCGTGGAGCATGGCTTCGAGGCCAGCTATGGCGACTATGGCAATGCGGGTGATAGTTTTGATATTAACGATAACGGAGAGTTCTAAACATATGATATTCAAGCGATATTTCAAGGCGCTACTCGTAGCCGCAATTACCACCATAGGCATATCGTGCCAGGAGGCAGCACATAGCGATGAGGATAACAATACGGAGATTGTGCCCACAGAGCAGGTCACAATAAAGATTGAAGCCGAGGCGGATGAGACGCGCACCATTCTCGACATTGAGGCACAGATGACACTCTGGCAAGAGGGCGATAAGATTATGGTTATCGAGAACGGCACGCGCTACACCCCAAGCAAAGAGGCATTGCTTAATGCTAACGGCTGCGCACTATTCGAGGCTACATTCGCAAAGGATACTACAGCAGACGTATATACCTACGACGCAATCTACCCTGCCGAGAGAGTATCGTTTGATGGGGGCGTATCAAGCACATCTGTCATGGTTATGCTTGCCACCGAGCAGCACCCTACAGCCACATCGTTCGACCCTAAAGCAGACATCCTCCTTGCCCAACGCATCACTTGCAAGGAGCAACCCTCGCTACTAAATATGCGCTTTAAGCGTCTTGTAGCTATGGGCGAATTGAGCCTCAGCAATATGCCTGACGGGTGTTGCATAAAGGATGTTACACTACGCATGGATGACAATGTCGTATTGGCGGGCTACAACCGCATTAACTGTGCCGAGGGTGAGGTGACTGAGTATGGCTGCGACCGTGAGTCATTTGTATTGAAGCTCATCTACGACACTCCCATTGAGGCATCAGCACCCATCTACTTCACCTGTAACCCCGTAACCCTTATCGAGGGCGAGACATTCACAGTGGAGGTTACTACGACCGATGGTGCGATATATAAACGCAGCGTAACAATTCCCGAAAATCGTACTTTGGAGTTTAAGCAGGGAGACCTCAACCGCTTTAGCGTGGATATGTCAAATGCAACCATCGAGGGCGATGAGGATGATGAGGATAGCGGCTACATATTCCGTCGCGTATCGAAGGTCACAAGTGGCAAGGCGTACCTTATTGCTGCCGAGGGCTATATCGCTGTTCCAATAACCACCAAGGACTACGACTACTTGCAAGTTGTGGATGGTGATACAGATGGCGATGGAGTCATTACGCTCGACAATTGCAACAACGCCTTTATTATTGAGTCCACAAACGGTGGATACACCATCCGCCAAGCCATCGACAACCGATACCTATATCAGTATAAGAGCTACAACAGCTTCAACGTAGATGCTTCGCCCAGCGAGGGTAAGGTGTGGAGTATAACCAATAGCGATGATAGCTTCACTATCAAGAATACCTCGAAGAATAAGTATATACAGTATAGCATCGCATACAACTCGTTTGGCAGCTACTCGAAGGCCCAAGACCAGAGCGTGCTTCCAATGCTCTATGAGTTAGAGGGAGATATAGAGTGGGATGATGATGAGAATGAGGATGACAGCGACACTCCCATTGTTACCCCCTCAGGCGAGTGGCTGGAGCTTCCAGCAAATCCCGACATGAGCAAGTACCCTAATGGCGTTACCATCACCATCACTGATGGCGATGAGCGCAACTACACTCACTTCTACGATAAGAGCACCTACACCACAATGTGGGTGGCATACCCACTTGAGAGTAAGCATATGGGCTCATACTCACGCCCCAGCACATGGGACTGGAACCCATATATTAGCACCTCGGACCAGGTAAACCTCTGCAACCGCAGCTACACCAACTCCGACACCTACTCGCGTGGTCACCTTATCCCCAACGCCTCACGCAATGGCATTAGGAATATGCAGATTCAGACTTTCTACGTTACCAACTCCGTGCCCCAGATACAGAATGGCTTTAATGGCGGCATCTGGCAGAAGCTCGAGGCGGCACTACAAAGCCTTGGCGAGCAGGAGCTAATATATATCGTTACGGGCGTAGCATTCAATAAGGAGGGCGAGAATAGGAGCGTTGAATATACCACAGCTAAGGATGATACTAAGCAGGTGCCCATCCCTAACTACTTCTATAAGGTTGTGTTGAAGGTAAATACCAATAGCTCTGGCGAGGTTACAGATGCCTCAACCGTAGGCTTCTGGTTTGAGAATAAGGCATACTCCGGTAGCGCATACGACAGCTACACCACAACAGTCGACCAGATTGAGGCGTGGACAGGCTTCGACTTCTTCGTGAACTTGCCCGATGCGATTGAGACCAAGGCCGAGCAGAACAGCTCATGGAGCAGTTTCAAAAGTTGGTAGGAGTAGAGTCTCAACACTAAGCACCCGACATTTTAGCAAGAGGAGTGCAGGGCGCGATGTATGCAAACATCGCCCATCCTTGCACAAGTTAACTACACATACAGGAATGATGACATCCTCACGCATAATATTCCAGATAATCGCACATTATTAACAGATAGACCACACTTTTTTACATAGGTTATCTCTCCATTAACATCATAACCCATGAACACAGAGGACTACATTTACACATAAGTCAACAACTACCTTCCGTGTTTGTGGGTTACAAAAATGTAACCCACAGACACTTGAGGCTTTCACAATGACACTATCAACCACCACATTTGCGGGTTACAAAAATGTAACCTATGAACAATGTATGCTCTCACTCGCGGCAAACTCACTCACTCCACCTCCTTGCGGGTTACAAAAAACATAACCCATGAACAAAGAGGACGCAAACACAGCTGCATACACACTCGCCCTACCCTATTTTGAATTACAAAAATGTAACACAGGAATACAGAGGGTTATTTCCTTGTGTAGAACAACCACCATATCTGTCGCGGGTTACAAAAATGTAACCCGTGAATAGAGAGGGTCATTTCTATGCTCAAGGCAACCGCCACATCCTTTGCAGGTTACAAAAATGTAACCCAGGAACAAATGGGATACCAACATTGCTGCGGACACACTCACCCCGCCCTATTGCGGGTTACGAAAATGTAACCCACAGGCAAAGCGTGTGGACTCCGCGGAGATGCTTCGACTTCGCTCAGCATGACACATCCCCTTCCACCGCATTGCGGGTTACAAAAATGTAACCTCACACAAAACTCTTTGACTGCGAGGAGATCCTTCGCTATGCTCAGGATGAACATACTTATGTATCGACATCACGAGTTACATTTTTGTAACCCATGAACGAAGAGGATACCAACATTGCTGCGGACACACTCACCCCGCCCTATTTCGGGTTACAAAAAAGAGGTGGGTATAACTAATTATTTATCTTCCGTTATGGATGCATTGATGGTGGAGACACCACAGAGCGTCCCCACCGCACCGAGTATGCAAAGGCATACGATGCGGGTTGTTTGGGTCATAGAATATAAGACGCTTAGATGAGTCTATCTAAAACTGTTTAATATATCCATACATTTGATTTTAAGGACATGTAGTAAAAGGGTTTGGGCATTGCATATCTGGCGCTATCCAACCATATACTTTTTCTCTATGTTTATTATCTAAACACACATATAGCCAACCATTGCAGATATCGTATATGGTTACGGTATGCTCTAGTGTCGTTTTATATACAACTTCAGAATTATAGTCGGCTTTACTATACAAATGTAGAGTTCTCCCATCATAGTTACGTGTATTAACAGCCACACTTCCCTTTTCTACATAAGTGATCTCATCATTAACCACAATAGCGATATAGTTTTCATTAGCATATCGTAATTGCACAATGGCGCCAACATCACCCTCTTCTTTTAGTGGATATATGGCATATCGCACTTCTTTCAAATTCATATTGTCGTAACATTTGACAGGATTGCCTTTAGGGTGAACTGTAAATGCGAAACTTTGATTATTTTGCGCGGATGCTTCCACAAATACAAATGTGATAAGTAATAATAAATATCTCATACTATTTTCGATTTAATAACAAATAATAGAATACCAATCTCTTCCATCCGGATCCACCAAATTCACTGGGTCACCAGCACAATAGGTGTAAGGTGAGATATGGTAGAAACTCTCTGCCTTTGGATCAATAGACATAAAGCGACCAGTGGTGTTCTGGAAACGAGCAAATGAGTCATAAATATTGCTATTGCCAAACATCAGCTGCTTTTCCTTACCTGTAAATCGGTAATCTGTAATATTGTTACTATCAACTGTTAACTCGCTACCATAAGGCATATAGTCGAAAGTATCCAGCACTTCACCCTCAGCATCTGTCACTGCGCACACACTACCCAAATGGTCACAGATGTAGTAGTTAGCTGACCACATATTTGTTGAATCACATAGGGCTCTGCCACCAGTGATTGCTATGCTTTCGGGAGTTAACACACCATTCTCTATACTCCATCTCAAAGAACCTGTATAGGCAAAGCCATTGTCTATTGTATTTACTGCCTTGAACTTTGTTCCATCAGCAAAATATGTATAGTTCACCAATGTGCCATCCTCGGCAGTAATTTGCTTTGGCAAGTTACAAAGATTATACGACATTTGCAAGCCCTCATCAATATTCTCAACACCAAACTCGCGGGTTACAAAAATGTAACCCAGAAACAAATGGGATACCAACATTGCTGCGGACACACTCACCCCGCCCTATTGCGGGTTACGAAAATGTAACCCACAGGCAAAGCGTGTGAACTCCGCGGAGATGCTTCGACTTCGCTCAGCATGACACATCCCCTTCCACCGCATTGCGGATTACAAAAAATGTAACACAGGAATACAGAGGATTATTTCCTTGTGTAGAACAACCACCATATCTGTCGCGGGTTACAAAAATGTAACCCGTGAATAGAGAGGGTCATTTCTACGCTCAAGGCAACCGCCACATCCTTTGCAGGTTACAAAAATGTAACCTGCGAACACGAAGGGGGCACTCACACAATACCCACAAACATTTACGACCTCGCGGGTTACAAAAATGTAACCCATGAACAATGTGTGCTCCAACTCGCGGCAAACTCACTCACTCCACTACATTGCGGGTTACAAAAATGTAACCTCACACAAAACTCTTTGACTGCGAGGAGATCCTTCTCTATGCTCAGGATGACATACTTATGTATCGACATCTTGGGTTACATTTTTGTAACCCATAATCGGCCGAGGGGTTGCTTTATTGGGAAATAAGTGTTAACTTGCAGAAAAATTGGCTACTATGGAGAATCTTACAATGTATGACAATGTAATCGCTTCACTATTCGAGCGCTTCCCCGAGTTAAATGTACAGCAAGTGGCAAAGGGTATGAATATAAACCCTGCGCTTATGAGGCAGTATGTCGGAGGAAAGAAGCGCCCATCATTTGAGCGACTTATGGATATTGAGAACTACCTACACAAGTTGGGCGAGGAGCTACAAAAGGTACACTTATAAATCATAACACCCCTAAGTTATTTCGGGTTACAAAAATGTAATCCGAAACTAATGTAGTTGTTTTCCAGTGCGAAGAAATGGTCTTCCGTATTCCTGAGTACATTTTGTACCCCACAATAGGAATAATTGAATATGTTCGCAGCTACCTCGGTGTACCCTTGGCTCATGGGTTACATTTTTGTAACCCGCAAGGAGGTGGGGCATTGTCGTTAGATGGGAAGATCCCTTTGTGCTCATGGATTCACGAAAATGTCCCAATAATAAAGTTATCGTCGAACACGCTGTTTTTGGGTTACAAAAATGTAACCCGCAAGGAGGTGGGGCAATGTTGTTAGATGAGAGAATGGCTCTTGGACTAATAGAAGTATCCCAATAATAAAGTTATCGTCGAACACGCTGTTTTTGGGTTACAAAAATGTAACCCAAAACTAAAGTGGTTGTTGCTCTGTGCGGAGGAATAGCCTTGCATATTCACGGGTTACAAAAATGTAACCCGCAAGGAGGTGGGGCGATGTTGTCATATCAAAGGAGGGCTTGTGGCAAGTTTGCCGTTTGCTCGACATGTGTACGACATTTGTCAGTTCATATCATATATAATAGCTATTTCTAAAACATTATGGCTAAAATAAAGACTAAATGGATTGACTGGGCAATCGCCACAATACTAATTTTTAACCTATTGCGACAGCTATTCAATTTTATCGGCATCGCCGTAGAGGACCGCTACACAAAGCTTGAAGCACGCGCAATAATGAGTGAATTAGATGGCATAGTCGCAACTGCGGGAATCAACTCATAGACAACCTTACGGTACATATCGAGCGTGAAGCAATCCTAAACCTTGGCTTAGCGATTTCCGTCGTTGCAGCATATTTCTACATAAACGCAGGAAGAGCAACTAACCAATAGACAAGAAAAGTTTTGCATTCTTGAGAAAGTGCTAACTTGCCGAAAAGTTCACAAATCGGAATAAAATATATTTCTACTCATAGTTGGCATATCCCTCATTATGGCAGCGCAGCATTTCAAGTCAGAAGAGGCCGAGTGCAACATAGCACTAATTAGCACCGATACCAGATTTGGAGTCAGAAGGCTGCAGATACAACACTCGGCAAAAAAAATGTGGATAGGCTGTACTATAGCGTACTGCCTATTCACATTTTCTTTTGTTAGCGGCAGTAGAAGTCTGCCTTATCACTCCAAATCTACCAATGGGGGGTGATGGAGAGGAATATCTCAAAGTTTATACCCGGCATGGGGCGTGAGAGAACGGAGAGATACTCCTCGTTAAAGAGGTTATTAACTGCACCCTTAATAGATATATCCGCCCACTTAAAGGTAAATCCTTTTTCAAGAGAGATGTTTGACATGAAGTAGGAAGGGAGTTTTCCTGTAAGGGTGTTGTCGTTAGATGACATGGTGTATCGCTCGGAGTAGTAGCACCACTTATAGAGGAAAGACCATGAGCGCCATGTGAGGCGGCCAGTTACGGTAGATGATAGTTCGGGGACATAGGGGAGCTGCTTACCCACCGATTGGTCGGCTGGGGTGCGGGGCTCGCCCACATTTATTGAGGGTGTCCACGAGAATGTGCCATTGAGGCCGAGTTGCCACTCCTTGGCAAGGGCTACATTGAGGTCGCCCTTGAGCTCTACGCCGTAGGCGTGTACATCCTTGATGTTCTCGGGCGAGAAGAAGCCCTTGGGCGTGGGTAGCCAGATGATCCAATCCTTGATGAAGGACTCGAACCAGCTTGCCGAGCCAGTCAAGGAGTATATACCCTCCATACCCACGGCAAACGAGAGGCCTGTGTCATATGTCCATCCCGACTCCTTACGCAAGTCGGGATTGCCGCCTGGGAGGAAGTAGAGGTCGTTGAGCGAGGGGAAGCGGAAGTTGCGCGACACGGAGGCCTTGGCGATGATGTTACCCTTCTCCGATAGCACGCCATCGACAAAGAGCGCGGGGATGATGGGTGTCCACTCGCGGCCGAACATCTCCTCGCGGATGACAAGCGAGATGCCAAAGCGGTCAATAGGTCGCCACTTGGCAGATATAGAGCCAGAGAGCTCTGGGCGTCCCTTACGGTAGCCCACGATAGCCTTGTTGCCATCCTGACGCACAATGTTCTTATCCTCACTCTCCACTATATGCTGGTGCAGCGAGAGGTTGGCTGTGAAGAGCCACTGGTTGCCGATGTAGTACTCGCCATCCACCTGACCATAAAAGGTGTTGATGCGGCTACGCGAGCGCGTCATGTGCGCCATGGTGCCATTACCCACATCGCGCTTATAGTCGTAGGCCATCCAAGTGTAGATATATCCCGCCTTTGCGCCGAGCTTCCAGTTGCTACGCACATGGTCCCACGACATTACACCTCGAAATGTCTGCTCACGCTGACGATTGTCGAAGTCGGTGGCATCGCCATGGTCTACGGTGAGCATCGCAAGCTCGCGGTTGGAGTTTATATACCAAGCATTTAGGCCAAGGCGGTCGCCCCTACCCGTATTGTAGTATACCTCCTGCAAGATATGCAAATCCTTGTACGAACCACTGCGGTTGCGCTCTATTGGATAGTACTGGTCTACGATGTTCATATCCTCATCGTAGATGTTTATCTTTTTGTCGTGGTTGCGGTATTTGTAATCATTGGGCGATGATGAGTATACCGCGCGCGTTGAAATCTGCCAGTGGTCGTTTCCGTATGTCAGGCGCAGAAACTCATCTAAGGTCTTGAATGAGCCTATGCCCTGAACATACTGCAAGCCGAAGCCTTGCGCATCGGCAGGCTTTGTCGCAAGTTTAACAGCGCCACCGAGGCCTCCTCCCGTTTCGTTTACCGAGGATGTGCCATGCAGTAGCGAGGCGTCGTCGATGAAGTAGGATGGTATCATCGAGAAGTCGGTCATGCCGAGCATGGGGTTATTTATCTTCATGCCGTTCCACGACACCTGCGTATGCGAGGGCGAGGTGCCACGAAAGGCTACGGTGGAGAGTGTAGCACGGCCATAGTTCTTCACGAAGATTGCCGAGTTGAACGTGAGAACATCTGCCATCGAGAGCGATATGTTCTCCTTGAGCGCCAGCGTATCGAACTTGGTCTGCTGCGTGCCTATCTCCTTTATGGGGCGGTTGCCATATACCGACACCTCGGGGATATGCAAGCCCTTGCGCACCCAATCCTTATTATCATCGTTCTGTGCTACAGCGAGATATGGCATAACCAATATCGCGAGTATGAGTAGTAGTCTTCGCATAGCCTCGAGGTTATTTCCAGCAGAATGCGCCGGGGATGATACCAACATAGAAGCTATCCAGAAGCTCCCTATCCTTCGAGTAGCGATACACCATGCCCTGCTGCACATAGTCTATGGCATCAGCAATATAGACATCGCCCGTGCGGGGACAAATCGTAAGGCCGTAATATAGCGTACCGTTATAGGGTAGAAATGGGCGCACGGGGACGCGGTCTGCCGTAACATCCATCTCCCACACATCGTCATTGAGCCAATATATTTTGTCCTTTGTGCCGTTGAGCTGCACCTCCGAGGGCCAATCGCCAAAGTCGAACTTGAACTGCTGCTCAATGGTGAAGGTCTCGGCATCTATGCGATAGAGTGAGGGTGCCTCATGACCATAGGGCGAGCCCTCGTAGCCACCATCGGTGACGGTCCAGAGTTTATTATTGCAGTCCATAACAAGCGATGTGGGTTGTATGCCCACGACAAGCTCGTCTACGACCTGGTCGGTTTCGGTGTCAATCTTGATAATGCGGTTTTGATAGGACCAGCAGTTGACAAAGAGATACTTACCATACTGCACCATCTGCTCCGTAGAGCCCTGCTCCATGGTCATATTCGGTATCTCGATGTAGCCCGTAACCTCGTAGCGCTTGGGGTTGACAATAAAGATGCGGTTATCCCAAATCTGCGTGATGTAGGCCTTGTCGTCCGAGACAAAGTGTATGTAGCGTGGCGAAGTGAGGTTTGTGATGCGTCCCACCTCCTTGAAGGTGTTGATGTCGATGGCAAAGACAACGTGCGAGTTATTCACCACCACCCAGCCAATGCCATCGCGGATGACCATCGACTGCGCCACATCGCCGAGCTTCATGGCATTAGAGCGGTAGAAGACCTCGTTCTGCACCCTCTTTGTCACGGGGTCGTAGTACGAGAGTGTAGCGTTGCCATACTGGAAGTTACCCTCGTTGCAGATGAATAGTCCCTCGCCCGAGGCCGACATATCGAAATCCTCCTCGATACCATACTCCCACTTCATGCACGATGTGGCAGCAAGGAGCACAAGGACAAACGCTAACCTAACATATTTCGCTACCATATATTACTTTGTCATGTTATAATCGTAGAAACCACACACCTCGGTAGATAGTTCACCGAGCCAGCCACTCTTGGCATTGACACCCACCTGCACCTTCACAAAGTCGATGTAATCGAGGTGGATAGGCTCGCCGTCGCAATCTATGGCGTTCGAAATTTTGAAGTGGTTGGCATTGACCTCGCCCTCGGCATTATCCTCATCAGTGAGGCGGTCCACAGGGCTGTAGTTGTCGGAGTAGCCCCAGTCGTACTTGTCATTCACCCAATATGAGCCATTGCCCGAGGCGTCGTAGTTGCGAGGCTCGAGGCATGTACCTGTGAGAGTATAACTATCCTCCTCAATCCAAAGGGGATAGTAGTAGTCCTGGCGGTGGAACTGCTTGAGGTAGTCCACCTCGCCATGGTTGCCGAGGTTATCGGTCCATTGTACGGGCATACCCGCGCCACTTGGGCGATAGTATGTCACGGCGTAGTTCTGTATGGTCGAGGCCTTACCCGTCTCCGAGCCAGCCAACTCATACCATGTATCATCGGGTTCGCCATTGCCATTCTCATCCTGCATAACCCATACAATGCCAGGCTCCGATGAGCCATTAAAGGAGTTGCCCTTAACGCCAAAGTCGTAGTCTCCCGAGTTTGCGATGCTGTGGTCGAAGCCCACGACAATATAGCCACCAAAGCCACCCAACGACACCCAATTTTCGTCCCTCATGCGCTCCTCGGCATAGGCGATTGCCGCCTCAGGGGTTGTCTGCGTGCCGTCGAAGTCGCCAGTTTTAAGCTCGTTGATAAACTGACCTGGAGCGGGAGTATAGTCGAACACTTTGCTCCAATCTGCTATGGATGAGCCATTTGCCTCACGGCGGTAAGCGCCCTCCTCATAGACTGTAACCACAAACTTGCGGGTAATAGATACCTCGCCCGTGCCACGCTCCGCAGTCGCCGTTGCGGTGATGCGATACTCGCCAGCGCTCTCTGCGACAAAGGTCAGGCTCGACTCCTCTGAAATAACCTCCTCGGCGCCCTCAACACTCCACGCATAGGCTACGCCCTCCACCTCGCTTATAGCAGAGGGTGCAATGCGCAGTTTTCTGCCTGCTACGGTGTGGTACTCTTCGCGGTCGAACTCCCAGACGAAGGGCATATCCTCGGGGTTGACAACCTCGATGGTCATAGTATCGCTATGTGCGCCATCCTCATTCGCGGCAGTTGCCACAACGGTATAAGTGCCCAACATATCAGCCTCGAAGGTGTAGGCAAGCTCCTCGCTAACGACCTCATCGTTGATGCTCCACGCGAAGGTTGTGGGGAGCGATGTCTTACGCACCGAGGCGTTAAGTTTCACCTCCGCACCCGCTGCAACGGTAATGCTGTCACTGCCTGCGATGGTGACCATAGGTATCTCCAGTTCAACCACATCAACACGAATCTCCTCGCTATCCGAGCCCGTATCAGCCGTCACGGTGAGCAGGATGTAGTACTCGCCAACTGCCTCGCGCATAAACGCAAGCGACGCATCGTTGCCGATAAGGCGGCCATCCATCTTCCAGCTATATGTTGCACCCTCGGCATTCTCATACGAGGGGGCAATAACCACCTCGCGGCCCTGCTTCACGGTATATACGCCAGAACTGCTATCGAGATATATCTTTGGGGGCAAAGAGGCCGTAATCTCCTCGTCGATATTGCACGACGAGGCGACTACAACGATCACACTTAAAAACAAAAATTCTAAAACTCGCTTCATTATATCTATTTGAATACTAAACTGCTTCCATAACGCACCGCTACGTCATCGTAGGCAAAGTAGCCAGGGATAGTGAATCCATAGCGACCACCCATCTCGTCAGAGTAGAGAAAGTTGAAACGCACCTTGGCCACTGCGCCAAGCTCGCTCAAATCCCACTTCTGCCAATCCTCAACAACCTCGTAGCCCTTAACTAAGTAGAACTCCACCTCGTTAATAGGCTCGGCATCTGCGTCCGCATCTACATCATCAAAGCCCTGTGCCACAATCTTGAGCCAAGCACTCTCAGTAAGACCTGTCCAATTACCACCAAAGCTATTGCCCTCCTCGCTCTTAACGCCATTGTAGAGCTGATTAAGCGTATAGTTTGTGTTGGTAACATACATATGGTCGATAACTCGCGCCTCACCATCTGCGAAGCATAGCTCAGGAAGATTCTCCACATACGAGAAGAAATCTTTATAGCCGTAGTGGACACAGAAGTTATCGCCCGAATGTGGCGCAACGGGAGTCATAAACTGCAAGTTAAACCAACCGAGCATTGCGTCGTTACCTGCATTATTCTCTACGTAGTCCTCGCCGTAGTACTTTGCAATATGTCTATCTCTATCCTCATCTGTGTAGCCCTCGCCCCAGTAGTTCGAGATAGCGTGACCACCACCCCAGAAACAATATGCGTAGTTATCGGGGAACATGTGGTATAGTTCGGTGTTACCCTCATCGTACCATGTGTACATCGCTGTCATATAGTCACCATAGGTGAGCGGGCCACCATACTGAATCTCATCAATCAAGTCACTCCACGTATTAATTTCTACACCGGCATAATCGAGGTAGTAGCTCTCGAACCTAGCATCAGCATCCTCGAAAGTGAGCACTCGAAGGTCTAACTCCTCAACCCACTCGCCAGCCATGACATTGAGCTTTACAATAGCGCTCTTGCCCTCTGTTGAAACTACGGTAATGGCTATTACACCCTCCTTATCGTAGTGGCACAAATCCTTTGCAGGAGCTGTTATAGTAAGAACGTTATCAGCGTAGTGTGCACGCCAGCCCTGTGGTGTATTTACCACATAATCAACAACATTGTCCACCTCAACCACAAACTCCACGCTCTTGCCATACTCCACTTGAGCAACCTCGGGAGCATCTACAATCAAGAAGACTGGGCAACTATCATCGTAGCGCGCGATGCGCAACTCTGTGCCATCTGCCAATGTGATAATCACATAGTCGGGATTCGATATATCCACCTTCTTAAATAGCGAGTCGCCATTTGCGCCGTTGGTACCATTTGAACCATTAGAGCCGTTGGCACCATCCTTACCCTCGGCTACAACACCTGTCGATGTCCATGTGTTACCGCCGTCGGTCGAAATCTCCCACTCCTTAGTTGTATCGTTTATGCGCACCTGTGGAGCTATAGCATCCTCGCCTGGTGTGCCATTAGCGCCATCCTCGCCATCGATACCATTTGCTCTAACACGCTCACCATCAACCAACAGCCACTCTCCATCCACAGTCCAGTAGTAGTTACCATCCTCGCCCTGCTTAACAGAGATTACAGGAGCATTAGTGCCATTCGCGCCATCCTTGCCGTTGGCGATAGTAGCCTTTGTACCATCCGAAAACTCAATAACATAGCCATCGGTTGTTGTTATCACCCCTACCACGTAGACATTTTTCTGTAGAGCATTGACGATAGTCTGCAGAGCAGC
>JAZRAW010000149.1:0-3693 GCA_045634765.1 Alistipes sp. | reverse complement strand
AGGTGGTATTTATTGCCATTGCAAACAAACTAATAAAACAAATTTTTGCAATCGTGAATAATAATAGCTTATATCATAAAACTTTTGCTTAATTTATTTGGATTTTAACACAGTTCATGCTGAGCGAAAGCGAAGCATCTCCTCGAAGCCGACAAGCGACAACGGTGATAGTATGATTGTCATTGCGAGGAGGGCCTGCCCGACGTGGCAATCTCCTCGAAGCCGACCATAGACTACGTTAATAGTGTATTGCCATTGAGGAGATTCTTCACTACGTTCAGAATGACATAGTGGGTGTTCAGAATGACCGCGTATAGTGCCAACATTGTAAACGCCATTACTAATTGCTAATTACTCATTACTAATTAGTTAAGGAGATTCCCACGTCGCTACGCTCCTCGGAATGACGTTGTTAATGTGTGCGTCATAATATCATTACTAATTACTAATTACTAATTGATTAAATGGAGTTCTGTCCATCCATCCATTTTCCCTATGGAATTGGATGGATGGACAACTCTGTTCTCTCTTTTGTTCATTCATTCATTTTCATAGGAAAAATGAATGAATGAACAGTGTCTACTACTTTTTGAGGAGGTTGCATACTGATTGCGGACTCTTGTACCCCGACAATAAAAATAATAGCGGACACCGAAATGTCCGCTATTACTATTTAGGGTTATTTGGCTAAATTACTTAGTAACCTCCTCGTACTGAATATCAGCAGTCTCCTCAGCAGCGGGAGTCTCTACTGTAGTCTCAACAACTGCAGCCTCCTCAGCAGCCTCAGCCTCAGCCAAAGCAACAGGGTCGATAGCACCTGCCAAAAGGAAGGTAGCAGCAACACCCAAGATAGCATACAACTCAGGGAACGCAGCGAGGATAAGAGTCTTACCCATAACGTCGTTACCGTTACCGATTGAAACGATACCGTTAGCACAAACCTTAGCCTGGTACAATGCTGAAGACAATGTTACGATAGCCATCAAGAGACCTGCGCCGAAGATACCTACACCTGTAATCAAAGGCATATCCTCTACAAGGAATGAGTTAACCATAAAGAAGCCTACGAAACCGTAGAGACCCTGTGAACCAGGAAGCGCTGAAAGGATCATGTAGCTACCGAATGCGCCTGCATTCTTCTTCATAGCGCCTACAGAAGCCATACCGCAACGTGCTGTTGAAACTGCAGATGCCAAACCTGATACACCTACCATAAGGGCAACGCCCAAATAAGCAAAAATCAATGCTGTTGTCATAATAGTTTAAAGTTTTAATTTGTTAATTATTATTGTTATTCTTATTCATCAATCTTGCGAATGGGGTCGAATGAGCGCTGGCTCATCTCAAATCCTGCATTCTTATAAAACTCTACAAATGTCAAACGCATAGGGTGTACGAAAGACGAAATTGCAGACATGAAGAGGTTGATACCGTGGCCGATAATCAAGATTACTGAAGCACCAATAACAGGTATAATGTATGCTGTCCATGGTGCATCGGGAGCGATATCGCCAAAACCAGAGAGTCCCTTTGCCAACGCGTTAAACACCTGCGCCAATACACCACCAGACAAACCGATGGCGAAGAGACGGATGTAACTCAACACATCGCTCAACAAACCAGTAATGTTATTATAGGCATCCCACAAACCTGCACCGATATTGATTAGCGGATTGCGCTTAACGTTGTTAAGCACCAACATCAACAGAGCACCGATACCCATCAAACCGTAGAATATGGGTGATGAAGCATCAAATCCAGGGATAGCCAAGTTCTCGTTCAGCATAGGCAAACCTACAGCCACAGCACCCGAAAGCAGGATTATAAACCAGCCGAGGATTCCGAAGGCAGAGGTTATACCAAAGAGCTTTGCCTTCATCCAAATATTGATAGCCATACCCACCAAAATTTGGAATACACCAATAGCCAATGCTATAGAGAAGAACTGATTGGGGAAGTCGAGGAATGGTGTAGGCTCACCCACCTCGTAACCTAAGATATCAACAGGTATGCTCATACCAAAGAGTGAGCCGGTATATAGACCGAATAACACTGTGGCAGAGGCACATACAATTGACAGCCAAGCAGCCTGACGCATCTTCTTACCGCCCTTAACAAGGAGCAAAATACCTACGAGCAACAACACTGCGCCGTAGCCAGCATCATTGAGGCATATTGCGAAGAAGAGCATATAGAAGACACCAAAGATTCCTGTAAGGTCCAGTGTACCATACTTTGGAAGTGAGTACATCGAGCCAATAAGCTCAAACAAGCGTGCAAACTTACCGTTCTTTAGCTTCACAGGAGCATCATCGTCGATGGTAGCATCACGACGCTCAAAGACGAGATAGGGATACTCCTTTAAGAGGGCATCTACCCTATCAGCCGTATCAGCCTCAGCCCAACCCTCCAAGAGGATAAGCGAGCCATCAGCCTCACGCTGCGCCGTAGCACCAACCTTCAAGCCCTGCAACTGCTCCTTGAACTTTCCACCCTCAGCAGAGATAAGTGTCGTTGAGAGTGCCGCGCGTGAGAACACCTCATCGAGGGCCTTATCACGAGCATTCAACTCATCAGCCTTAGCACGGAGCTGTGCGCTATCCATATCGGGAAGATGAATCTCCTGACCATCTACGATATACTGTACATCGTCAGTCGTCACGACAGCGAAATATACACCCGACTGTGTACGCGTAATCTCCGCTACAGTAACACCCTCTACAGCCTCAGCTACAAAGCGGTCGAAAGCTGCTATCTGAGCAACGAAGAGACGGACATTTACACCTCGACTTGCAAGACGCTCGATATCCGACGCTGAGAACGTACCCCATGGGGCAACATCGTCAGCCAACTTACGAAGACGTGCCTCCTCCTGCTGCAACTGCTGGCGATCATCACGCGCAGCAACATAGCACTCATAAGCCTCCTCGCCAGTAGCATAGGGCACTGCATTGGCATTAAACTCCTTTGACTTTGCGAATGCCGAAAGGAACTCAACGCTCTTATGACGAGCCTCAATCTCCACAAGCACCGAGCGGTCACCCTCCGAAGGCTCCCAGCCTGTGGTGGTGATATCCACCAAACCAAGCTCACGAAGTCTCTCAACAAAGCGCTCCTGCTCACCAGCATAGAGCACAATGTCATAGCGTATCATCTTACTGATCATGCGTTAGGCTCCTCCATAGCCTCGGCTTGCGCCTGACGAGTTTTTACAATCTTCTGTGCCGACTTACTGAGGTTCTCCTCATCCTCCATAAATCGCTTAATCTTACGTATGGCATCCTCATAACCAGGTATCTGCACCTTTTCGTAGAGGTTTACCTTCTGAGTAGTTTTGCGTCGCGCATAGTCCAAGAGTTCCATCTTGCGATTGTAGACCTCAAACTCAATACCGAGACGAGACATCTGCTTGAGAACTCTGATACCCTCAGCATACCAAACTGGGGCTGAGAACAAGTCGTAGGGCTTCTCCTCGTAGACAATATCATTTAATATAGGTATGCGCACGCCCGCAATCTTCTGTGTCGAGAGTTCAACATCGACGATGCGGATTAGGTCACAATCAAACTCTCCCCATAGCTGCACCATATAGTCGTAGGCGGCAATAAGCTCATCCAACTCCTTACGGAAGGCCAATGCGGAGTCCTTCGCACGCTTAACCTCCGAACGCAATGCACTCTCCTTACTCTT
>JAZRAW010000148.1:0-7664 GCA_045634765.1 Alistipes sp. | reverse complement strand
TGAGTGCCGCCTGCAAGAGGTTAAACTCCTCATTCTCGTAGACTACCTTCTTCGTGAGACCGTAGCAGTTGAGTGGTTTACCACGCAACGAGAAGACGGCCTGTGTGCGAGGGTCGCGGCTCGAGGTGATAGAACCCGACGCAGAGTTACCCTCCGTGATAAATATCATTGTCTCCTCCGCCAACTCGTGCTTGTCGGTATAGTGTATCTTGCAGTCGCGCAGCTTCTTATTGTTTAGCGACACCTTCTTGGCAGCCTCGCGCGCCTTCTTCTGCACGCCCGAAATCGCCTTGCGCTCCTTCTCGTTCTCCACGATCTTCTTTTGCAGTATCTGCGCAGTCTCGGGGTGCTTATGCAGGTAGTTATCGAGGTGCGTAGCGAGGAAGTCGCCTACGAACTGACGCATCGTAACGCCCGCCTCCTTATCCTTTGAGCCGAGTTTGGTCTTTGTCTGCGACTCGAAGATGGGGTCGTTGATACGCACCGACACCGCAGCGATGATTGATGTGCGGATATCCGAGGGGTCGTAGTCCTTATGATAAAACTCCTTGATGGTCTTTGCCACAGCCTCGCGTAGTGCCGCCTGATGAGTACCGCCCTGGGGGGTGTACTGACCATTGACGAACGAGTAGTACGACTCGCCATAGCCATTGCCGTGGGTGATAACCACCTCGATATCCTCATCCGAGAGGTGGACGGGGGCATACAAGGGCTCGCTCGAGAGGTTGTCGTTGACCAAGTCCAAGAGGCCATTCTTCGAGATATATGGCTTGCCATTGAGCACAACAGTAAGGCCAAGGTTGAGATAGGTGTAGTTCTTGACCATCTGCTCGACATACTCGAGGTTGTAGGCGTAGTCACCAAAGACCTCGCGGTCTACGACAAACTCCACATATGTACCATTTGCCTCCGTAACACCACTCTCCGTGCGGTCGGTAAGTTCCAAGCCTTGAGAGAAGGTCACCGTGCGTGCCTCTCCATTGCGCACAGAGCGAGCAAGGAAGTGACTCGAGAGCATATTTACAGCCTTCACGCCGACACCATTAAGACCTACTGTCTTTTTGAAGGCGTCACCGCCATATTTACCTCCCGTATTCATCTTGCTTACCGCATCGGCAAGTGCCTCCAATGGGATACCTCGGCCATAGTCGCGTACCGAGACCTTATCACCCTCAACAGTAATCTCAATGCGCTTACCCGCACCCATGATAAACTCGTCGATGGAGTTATCCACAACCTCCTTAATGAGCACATAGATACCGTCGTCGCTCTGTGTGCCATCGCCGAGCTTACCGATGTACATACCTGGGCGCAAGCGTATATGTTCGCGTGGCGTGAGCGTTACGATAGCATCTTTGCCATACGCAGCTGTCGCTGTATTCTGTTCTGCCATATATCTTTCTTACTAATAAGCATTTAGTAGTGAGTAATTAGTATTGATTGAGGTGCGACTATCCACAACACCTACATTGCTAATTACTATTTTTTATTTTTCTGTATCTCTGCCAAAGTGTCAATCATGTCGGTGTGTACCTGTGCCATCACCTCCTTTATAGAGCGCTCCTCAATCTCCTTTGCCGAGATTGGCTTAAGCACCTTGATGGTGATGCGGTTGCGCCAGTTGAGCCACAGACCCTTGCGTGTTATTGTGCGCGTGCCATCCAACACCACAGGGAGGATGGGCACACCAGCATCCTTTGCTAAGATAAAGGCACCAGCCTTGAAGTTACCAATCTCGCCACTCTTAGAGCGTGTGCCCTCGGGGAAGATGGCCACAGAGGCACCCCTCTTAAGCCACTTTAGACCCTGGGTGTGCACAAACTGCATAGCCTCTTTAGGGTTTGAGCGGTTGATAACGATATCGCCATGCATGAACAATAGGCGACCTACGAGCGGTATGCGATAGACCTCACGCTTCGACACCCACTTGAAGATGAGCGGCAAGACATAAGGACACATGATATCCATCATAGAGTTGTGGTTCAAAACCATGACATATGGCTGCTTGGGGTCGATATTCTCGCCACCGATGACATCGCGACCCATGTGTGGGGGGAGGCCGAATGTAACGTCAGTAATCCACTTGCTTATGGTGTGGACAACGACACGACGCTTATCGAAGGGATAACAGAGTATAAAGGCTATCCACGACAGGGTGTAGAGCATTGTCGCCACAGTCAAGACGATGATGTAGTAGAGTAAACTTAACATAATAAACACTGTTTTAATAGGCTATTTCTTGAATTTGGCAAAGATACAATTTTTTTCACGGATATACAAAGTATATCACAAGAAAAAGTTTTCAACATTCACAAAAAAAGCACCCCTTGCGGAGTGCTAATATTGTTGCTATATAGCTAATTATTACTTCTTCAAGAAGCAAGTCTTAAGCACGATGCTGCTACCATCGATTTTGCAGTCCACCTCCTCGGGGTTCTCCGTAAGGCGGATGCTCTTAACCTTTGTGCCACGCTTGATGACCATCGATGAGCCCTTTACCTTAAGGTCCTTGATAACGGTCACAGCGTCGCCATCCATAAGTTCTGCGCCATTGCTATCGCGTGCTACATCATCTGCAGGTGCTACCTCCTCGCTTGCGTGGAACTCGTGGCCACAGTCGGGGCATACATTAAGCGAACCATCGAAATAGGTATTCTCGCCACCACATACGGGGCATTTTGGTGTCTCCATAATCTGTCTCGTTTTAGAATTTGCGGCAAAGGTAGCAAAATTTTCGACAACGGCAAACCCACCCTACTGTTCCACCTTAACCTCAATGCTAAGGCCAATGTGCGCAAGGCGTTCCTTAAGTCTCGGGAGCTCCTCGTCCATAAACTTCTTGCGTTCGAGCTGCTTGATGTGGTCCTGTGCGCCCACGGCCACAAAGAAGCCGACGCCACGACGGTTGTAGATGATGCCGTCTGCCTCCAGTCGCTCATAGCTACGCATGACGGTGTTGGGGTTGACACCCACTGTTGCCGCCATCTCACGCACCGATATTATGCGCTCCTCCTCGCGCCACTCACCCGAGAGAATACGCATCGTAATATGGTCATATATCTGTCGCCATATAGGCTTATCCTCACTGAACTGCATAGGCTAACTCTTTGATTACCATTTAACTTGACGTCTGCGCAATGCAACATAGCAGAGGGCATATATCGCTACGGGAATCAAGCAATAGAGAGTCTTAAGGGTGTACTCTATAGCTCTCAATGTCGCCTCATCGGGGATGAAAGATATATTAAAGTCGATGTTTACCAGCAACCATTCCATGCCGAAGAAGAAAAAGACAAGGAGCGCCTGGGAGCCGAAGAAGGCTATCATATATGCAAGAATTAGGCTGCGGCGGGCAAGCAGGTTAATAAGCAGCGCTGTAGAGCAACCAATCTGCACAAAGACATATGCGGGCCACTCCAAAAGTACATCATACGCCAACATCGAGTATGCCTCGCCAAAACTTATTGAGAACTCATCAAAGATGGATACAATACCAAGAACCACTGCCGCCACTATGGCAAAGAGCACGGGGTAAACCACGGTGAGGTTAACAACATTAAACACATGGCGCTCGGCAGCCGTTACGGGCAGCACTCCATCCATAATCTTCGTGCCACGACCACGCATGGTGCGCGTTGTTGTCACTGCCATCGCCACACCTCCAAAGATATAGATAGGTATAAGCATTCCCTCCGCCGTATAGAGGTTTTTGCCGAGTATGCCAAAGAGCGTGGGTAGGGCTATCATAGCCAAGATGTAACTAAGGTAGTTGAAGCGTGTTACGCTATAGTGGTAGCGGGCGTAGTGCGCCACGCGAGATATCGAAAAGCTCTTCATAGGTCTAACGGTTAAAAAGGTTGTTAATAGCCTTGCGGTCTGCAGTCACGGCGTTGAACAACAGCTCTATGTTGAGCTGTGTATCCTCGCCCGCGCGGTTCTCCATCACCGCCATCTCACCAGCAATGGTCATCTCCTTATAGAGCACACTATCGCTCTCTTCAGCACGACCGAACTTCAGTTTGTTACATATCTCGGTTGTTGTAGCAGCGAGCGCCACACCCTCGTTGTCGAGGATTACGATGTTGTCCAACAATGACTCCACATCTGCCACCTGGTGTGTAGAGATTACCACCATGCGCTCCTCATCGACATACGAGGCGAGCAAGCGACGGAAGATACTCTTCGAGGGGATGTCGAGGCCATTTGTAGGCTCATCCATAAGCAGCGTGCGCACATTGCAGGCAAGGGCAAAGGCGATGTACGCCTTCTTGCGCTGACCCATAGACATGTTGTGGAGCTTGTCCTCGGTGTTCACCTTCAGCTCCTCGGCATAGCGGCGCATAGAGCCATGGTCAAAGCGGGGATAGAAGGGCTTCATCATCGCTGCGTAGCGCTCCAACGAGAGATTGGGCAAGTCGAACTCCTCGGGTATAATCATCAGCTCAGAGAACATCTGTGGCTGGCGCGTCATGGGATCGATGCCGTCGACACGCACCTCACCGCTACCCGGGCGCATGATGCCGCAGATGAGCTTTAGGAGTGTGGTCTTGCCGATGCCATTGCAACCCAAGAGGCCGTGGATGTGACCCTCGCCAAGTTCGAGGGTGATGTCGTTCAGCACCTTGCGTCGCGACTTATAACCGAATGTCAAATTCTTAGTTCTTATCATAAACTCTACAATTTTAGAGATTGAGAAATCGTACTTCGTTTGTGTATCACACTACTAATACACTGCAAAGGTAATGATAATTTTTATATCACCAAATTTTCGAGATGTTTTTTTTACACTTTTCCCGCCAAAATTACAGCTAACTATAATAAATATAGGTATATAAAATAGTACTAAAATAGTTTGCAAATAATTTGGCAGATTAAAAAATAGAGGATATATTTGCAGTGTATTAGTTTAATAGTACACTATACGGTTTCCAATTTATTGCATAACCATTGTAACAAAACCGCTCGGAAAGCGTTATATAAGAAAATTCACCTCGCACCGCAAAAAAGATGGTGAAAAATTTGCAAGGGGGGGGGAAATGTTAACTTTGCAAACAGAAACAGATATTAAGCGAATATAAACTTAAAAGTAAGATATTATGAGGCGTTCAGTAACAACAATTCTCATAGCACTAATGGTGCTATTCACAGCCTACGGAGCTTCGGCGCAGCGACTATCAATTAGCGGCCGCGTTGTAGATAGTCAGAAGCAACCCATAACCTACGCATCAGTTGCACTCACCCAGAACGATAAACTCATTACGGGCTGCACCTCGGACATTGAGGGTAAGTTCAGCCTTGAGGCCAACGCGGCCGACTACGACTTGGTCATCAGCTTCATCGGCTACGAGTACTACAAGCAGCCCATTGCGCTCACCCAGAGCATTAACCTCGCCGATATAGTCCTCACCGAGAGCAGCGAGCAGATTGAGGAGGTGGTGGTGACATCGCAGCTCATACGCCGCGAGGCAGACCGCTTCGTAGTGGATGTAGCCAACTCACCCCTCGCCATGGGTAAGGATGGCGAGGAGCTATTGAAGAACTCGCCAGGCGTGTGGATACAGGATGACAAAATCTCGATAAACGGCTCTTCGGGCTCGAAGATATACCTCAACGACCGCGAGGTAAAGATGGATGATGCACAGCTCATCGCCTATCTACGCTCGTTGAGCGCCAACGACATACAGCGCATCGAGGTTATCCCCCAGTCGGGAGCAGACTACGACGCAGCATCGGCGGGTGGCATAATAAAGATTACGACGAAGAGACGCCTCGATGCAGGACTTATGGGCTCGGCATCATTCGCCGTGAGGGGCACAAAGGGCATGTATAACGTAATGCCCTCGGTAACGCTCAACTACAACCGCGGCAAGCTCAACGCCTACGGTCGCGCATGGGCGGGCCTCAGTGGCAACAACTATATATCTACCGAGCACACAGACTACACCTCGGGAACGATTATAGATGCAGCATCCGACATGGATGACGACTCACAGTGGGGCGGTGGAAACGTGGGCATTGTCTACGACATCAACGACCGCCACTCGTTGGGTGCAGAGGTTCAGTATAACTACTACGGTGGCAGCAGCATAAATAACACATGGACCGAGCACACCCTCGCCGACATCACCACTCGCACCGATGGTCACTACAGGAGCCGTGGCGACAACCACATGACAACAGCCACACTAAACTACATCTACAAACTCGACGACAAGGGCTCGACGCTGAAGTTTATCGGTGACTACGCCTACTCTAACTCTCCCGACCGCAACAACTACTTCGACCAGACGTTTGACCCTATGACGCTGCAACTGCGCGACTCCACATATCGCGATAATAGCCTTAGTCTCAACCAGCTTGGTACGGCAACCATAGCCCTCGAGAAGGTACTATCGCCTAAGGTTACACTCAAGGCGGGCGTTAAATACACCTACAACAACAACTCTAACACAGCCCACTATGAGTATATCATGGGCGAGGTGTGGACGCCAAACACCCTTAAGAGCTACGATATAGGCTACACCGAGAACATAGGCGCAGCATATGTCACAGCCTCAGCAAAATTGGGTCGTGTGAGCCTCGTGGGAGGTCTGCGTGGCGAGTACACCAACTTCCGCGATAAGGCTGGCGCCATACAGCAGAACTACTTCGACCTATTCCCCAATGCCAACATATCGTATGCCATAACCAAGGACTACGCCTACTCCATCATCGCACAGTACTCGCGCACCATCAGCCGCCCCTCATTCTGGGCGCTATCACCCGACGAGACCAAGATTTCGGAGTATATGATACAGCGTGGCAACCCCAACCTTAAACCCTCGTACGACAACTCCGTATCGGTAACGGCGGTGCTTAAATATAAGTACACCATAACCCTCGGCGTGAAGATTACCGAGAACGCCATACAGCAGGCTACGATAGTTGACGCGGATAACCCCGAGTTGCTCATCTTGCAGACCATCAACTACCCCACTATGAACAACTACTTCGCCTCGGTAAACCTACCCTTCCAGTTTACGAGATGGTGGCAGGCGAACCTCAACCTCACGGGCATGTATATGGGTCAGCGCATCTACCCCGACGAGCCTATACGCCGCAATTTCATGGCATTCGCCAATGGTCAGATGACATTCACGCTACCCAAGGAGTTCTATATCGAGCTTAGCGGCCAATATATGCACGGCGTTGTGGCGGGTAACACCAAGTTAGCCGATAGGGGCAATATGAACCTTAGCGTCAAGAAGCGCCTCTTGGACAACAAGTTAACCTTGAAGCTTGGCGTGGATAATATCATTCCACAGACCCAGGACATCATCATCGAGGAGCCCACCTTCAAGCGCGTAATGACAGTCGACCAGCCCTGGATGCGCCCCATGGTCAACTTCTCCATATCGTACAACTTCAACACTGGTAAGCAGTTCCGCGCCAAGAGCGTAGAGAGTGGCTCTGCCGACGACCTCGGTCGCCTTGGCGGTGGCGGCGGCAACGCGAACAATTAGAAATGAGCAATTAGTAATGAGTAATTACTACTGATGCAATAAATTTTGCACAGTAGTGGTTAATACGTTAAACATAAGCAAGTTACAAGCGTTCTTTGATTTTTTGATTTGAATTTGTTGATTGTATTTTTGTGGGTAAAACCCTAAAAGTATGCATTTCGG
>JAZRAW010000147.1:0-16943 GCA_045634765.1 Alistipes sp. | reverse complement strand
GTTGGCAACATCGGCAATGGTGAACGTCTTGTCGTAGATGGCATTCCATAGATATAATGCACTCTCGTTTAGCGAGATAATGCGTGTCATATCTGCGCCATACTTACCTTGCATTATTACCACATGCTCGCCAGCCATCTCGCGAACTTTGTACTGTTGCTTAATCTTCATAGCCTTAGTAACACATTACGCCGCAAATGTACCAAAAAATTTAGAAACACAAAAATAGAGAGAGTATTTTTCAGTAGAGTTTTAAAAAAAATGCGAGAATAGGCATTGTTATAACCCTATGATAGACATCATCTTGTCTCAACAAACTCCTCGTTGCAATCGTTCAGCAAGGCATTCCACAAATTGTCCCCTAAACACGAGTGCAGAATAGTGATAAAAAAAGTACCATCAACGAGGCTATATCAAAGACCCCCCATTGATGGCACCTATTATTGACAGGTTAAGCCACCTGTCATATCGTAAAAATTATTTGCCTGCCTCAACAGACACCTTACGGAACTCCTTAAGAAGCTTAGAAAGCTCCAAAGCCGCCTTACGAGCTCGTGTGCCCGCTGCCTTGTTGTTCTTCTCTACCTGAGCGTTTGCGTTCTCTGCAAATGCTGCATACTGAGCTGCGATGTTCTCTACTAATGTCTTCATATCAATAATTTTTAAAGGTTTTTCGTTTCGCAAAGTTATAAATTATTTTTTGTTTGCAAATTTTTTTCGCAAAAAAAGCATCATAATGTAGTGATTTCCCGACAAATTAACCATTTATACTTATCAACGGACAGAGCAATATCTCAAGGTTTTTTACACCTCGAAAAAACAAAATCCCTATTTATGGGGATTGCATAGACGCACCATTTATTGTACCTTTGCGCAAAAATAAAAGAATATATTTAAGGTATGCGACTAAGTGAATTAAAGACAGGGGAGACAGCGACAGTAGTTAAGGTGCTTGGCTATGGTGGCTTTCGTCGTCGCATAATAGAGATGGGATTCGTAAAAGGCCAGGAGGTAACCGTGGTGTTGGATGCACCACTCAAAGACCCAATCGAGTACCACATCATGGGATATGACATATCGCTACGCCGTAAAGAGGCCGAGATGATTGTTGTAATGACACGCGAAGAGGCAAAACGCCTATCCACAGGCGAGGCAACATCGCTTATAACTGATGAAGATATCGTAGAGAGAGCAGTCAACGACAGCCTCAAGCAGATACGCATAGGTTTGGTGGGCAATCCCAATGCGGGCAAGACATCACTATTTAACACCCTATGTGGCCGCAGCGAACATGTTGGCAACTATAGCGGTGTAACAGTAGATGCTAAACGTGGCACACTTCGATACAAGGGTTACACTTTGGAAATCACCGACCTTCCTGGCACCTATGCCCTCTCGGCATACTCACCAGAGGAGGTCTACGTACGCCGTCATATTATCGAGGATTGCCCCGACGTTATTGTAAACACCATTGTTGCCTCAAACCTTGAGCGCAACCTCTATCTCACCACCGAACTCATCGACATGAGTCCCAAGATGGTCATCGCCATGAATATGTACGATGAACTTGAGGCAAGCGGTGCAAAATTTGACCACGAGGCACTGAGTGGCATGATTGGCGTGCCAATGATACCCGTGGTAGCCCCTACAGGAAGAGGTATCGAGCAGTTGTTAGATGCTATTGTTGCGGTGCATGAGAACAGCGACAAGCGTGTTCGCCACATTCATATAGGCTATGGTGCGGTTATCGAGGAGAGCCTTGAGGCACTAAATAGCGATATGCGCCAACACCGCGAGGAGCTTATCGCACACTTCCCACCACGCTACTTCGCACTCAAGATGATTGAGGGTGATAAGGAGATAGAGTCTCTTCTTGAGTCCTCAGCACACAAAGAGCGTTGGCAAAAGATGGCACTCGAAGCGCGCAAAGAGATTGAAGAGGCCCTTGGAGAGGATATCGAAACCGCCATTTCCAACCAGAAGTATGGTTTTATATCGGGAGCACTGAAGGAGACCTATACTGCAGCAAAGAATATGCGCAACACCTTGAGCGATAAGCTCGACGCCATAGTTACTCACCGTGTGTGGGGATTCCCCATCTTTTTCACTATCATGCTCCTGATGTTTGTATCGACATTTGAACTCGGTGCTTACCCCCAGGAGTGGATTGAGTTGGGCGTGGATTGGCTCTACAACACTGTGCGCAACACGATGGAGGCGGGAGCATTGCGCGACATGCTTACGGATGGCGTAATTAGTGGTGTGGGCAGTGTACTTGTCTTCCTACCCAACATCATGATTCTCTACCTCTTCATCTCCTTCCTTGAAGATTCGGGATACTTGGCACGCGCGGCCTTTATTATGGATAAGGTAATGCACCGCATGGGCGTTCACGGCAAGTCGTTTATACCTATGGTCATGGGCTTCGGATGTAACGTACCCGCCATCATGGCGTGTCGCACCATCGAGTGCCGCACCTCACGCCTCATAACCATCATGGTAGTTCCATTTATGTCGTGCAGCGCACGCCTACCAATCTACATGATGATTATCAGCACACTCTTCAACAAGTATGCTGGCATCGTACTCTTTGCACTCTACTTGTTGGGCATCCTCACAGCTGTAATCACAGCGCGCCTTATGCGTCGCTTTATGTTCCGCGAGCAGGAGGCCCCCTTTGTTATGGAGCTATCACCCTATCGAATACCCATGCCCAAGACTACACTCCGCCATATGTGGAGCAAGTGTGCACAGTATCTCAAAAAGATGGGAGGTCTTATCCTCATCGCCTCTATAGTGGTGTGGCTATTAGGCTACTATCCTCGTCCTGCGGAGAATAACGAGACTCATAGCATCAACACTTACGAGCAGTCATACATGGGTAAGATTGGCGAGTATACCGCCCCCATTTTTGAGCCTATGGATATGGACTGGAGGGCATCCGTTGCTCTAATCTCGGGCATCCCTGCCAAGGAGATTGTCGTAAGCACACTCAGCGTTCTACACTCACACCCCGACGATGCTAACGCCAGTGAAGAGGAGGCGACACTTAGGGTCAACGAGCGTGTGACAGCAGGCATGAGCACACCTACAGCAATAGCCTTCCTTATCTTTGCCCTATTGTACCTGCCATGTATAGCGACTATTGTTGCTGTGGCTTCGGAGCTTAACTGGAAGTGGGCTGTTGGCTCAGCGCTATACAACACCGCCATAGCATGGCTATTGGCATGGGCTGGTTATCACCTAACCCTATTAATAATGTAGGCGCTATGGACTGGCAGAGTATTGTAGTAGCGGCTGTTGCAGTTGTTGTTGTCGCCGTTATCATCCGCAAGACATGGCGACTATTTACCTGTCGCAACACATCTGGCTGTTCGGGTTGTACTAAGGAGTGCAACCACCGCAAATAGAGACAAAAAAAACAATGCAACTCAGAAAGTTGCATTGTTTTTTTATTATGTTTTCAGAACTAACTAAAAATCGTCATCAGAAGGCTCCTCAGATGCATCAGCCAACTCATCTGCACCCTTCAAGTCGTCCTCATCGTAGAAGCCATCATTGTCATCATCCTGACCATCATCAACCTTAACATCAATCTTCACCATATAGTATGTATCCTCAGTCTCGTAAGGTACAGTGTAGAAGAATGAACCATCGGGTTTATCATAGCGTGTCATCACCTCTGTGAAGCCAAGTGGGTATAATGCCTTAACCTCTGCCTGCTGCTCAACAGTAAGGTTATGAAAGCTGGTAATCAGACGTCTCTTCTTGTTATCAGTAGCCATAATATTATAAAAATAAAAAACTTATTTAGTTAACCATCTCGGATTAAGAGTGTGCAATCATGGACTCTCCGAAATTTTCCGCAAATGTAGCGACATTTTGATAATGTGCAAGCATTGCGCAATATTTTTTTTATTTTTTCGGATTTTCTTCGTTGTTACAAACAAATTGTGTAACTTTACACCATATTATGCGCGTAAATATATGACACACGATAACGACATAAGGCGTATGCGCGAGCTCGAAAGAGTCCTCGAGCAACACAACTACCAATACTACGTCGAAAATAGTCCCACAATCTCGGACTTCGAGTTCGATGCTTTGTTGCGTGAGCTGCAGGATCTCGAGGCTAAATACCCCGAGGAGGTAGACTCTAACTCCCCTACCCGCCGCGTGGGTAGCGACCTAACATCGGAGTTTGAGAGCGTCGACCATAGATACCCCATGCAGTCATTAGCCAACACCTACTCGTCAGAGGAGTTAGGTGAGTGGATAGACCGCGTAACACGCGAGGTCAGCGACGTGGAGTTTGTATGCGAACTTAAGTTCGATGGCACAGCCATATCGCTATGCTACGAGAATGGCGTGCTGCAACGCGCTGTAACGCGTGGCGATGGCAAGCGTGGCGACGATGTAACCAACAATGTGCGCACCATTGGCTCTGTGCCCATGAAGCTTCGCGGTGAGGGCTACCCTGCTCTCTTTGAGATTCGTGGCGAAATATACATGCCCTACGCATCGTTCGACCGCCTAAATAGCGAGCGTGAGGCAGCAGGCGAAGCACCAATGGCAAACCCTCGTAACGCCGCAGCAGGAACACTCAAACAACAATCCTCACAGGTCGTAGCACGCCGAGGTTTGGATTGCACACTATACCATATCGCTGGCGACAATCTCCCATTTACCACACACATCGAGAACCTCGAAGCAGCACGCACATGGGGTTTCAAGGTCTCAGAGCACATGAAGGTGTGTCGCTCACGCCAGGAGATTGAGGCATTCATCTCATATTGGGATGCCGAGCGCAAAAACCTGCCCTTTGCTACTGATGGTATCGTAATCAAGGTTAATAGCTACGCTCAACAGCGCACACTCGGCTCTACAGCCAAGGCTCCACGCTGGGCTGTAGCATATAAATTTCAGGCGGAGCGCGCACTGACACGCCTAATAAGTGTAGACTTTCAGGTGGGTCGCACGGGTGCCATCACCCCCGTTGCCAACCTCGAACCTGTGCAGCTGGCAGGTACAATGGTAAAGCGCGCATCAATACACAATGCCGACCAGATTGCAGCCCTCGACATACGCCTTGGCGACATGGTCTACGTAGAGAAGGGCGGCGAGATTATACCCAAGATTACGGAGGTGGAGCTCTCGGAGCGTCCCGCCGATAGTAAGCCGTTTGAGTATATCACCCACTGCCCAGAGTGTGGTAGCGAGCTTGTGCGCTATGAGGGCGAGGCGAAGCACTTCTGCCCCAATAGCAGCGAGTGCAAGCCACAAATCATCGGTCGCATAGTCCATTTCGTGAGCCGCAAGGCGATGGATATTGAGGGGCTTGGAGGTGAGACAATCGAACTACTTTGGGAGAATGGCATGCTCACAAACATAGCAGACATCTACGACCTCAACCCTCAGCAATTGGCAAACCTACCACGCTTGGGAGATAAGTCAGCAGCCAACATTCTTGATGGCGTGCGAGCATCGAAGAGCGTACCTTTTGAACGCGTACTATTCGCCCTCGGCATTCGTTTCGTAGGCGAGACCACGGCAAAATATATCGCAGCGCACTTCCGCACTCTTGATGCTATAGCAGCAGCAACAGCAGAGGAGCTCTCCGAAGCTGAGGAGGTGGGAGCAAAGATTGCTGAGGCTATAACTGAGTACTTTGCCGATGAGCGCAACCTCGCTATCGTAGAACGTCTTAGGAGTGCTGGTCTAAAGTTCGAGATAGAGGAGAAGCCACGTTCATCAAATGTCTTAGAGGGTAAGAGCGTAGTTATCTCAGGAAAATTCGCAGGTCGCTCGCGTGACGACATGAAAGCTCTTGTTGAGGAGCACGGAGGGCGCAACCTTGCCGCCGTATCTGCCAATGTGGACTTTATCGTTGCGGGCGAGAATATGGGCCCTGCTAAGCTACAGAAGGCCGAGAAGTTAGGCATCACAATCCTCAACGAGGATGAGTTTATGGCACTTATTGAGGGAACACACACCGTGGAGCATACCCCAACACAAGAGACACAACCCGCAAAGGAGGAGGCTAAACCCATTCAAGGCACACTATTTTAGTAAAGAGTTGCTCTACAAATTAGTAAAAAACAAAGATTAGATACTATGATACAGAACAAGATTAAAGGTGTAGGCGTTGCCCTTATCACCCCATTTAATAACTTTGAGGTTGACTATCCAGCGTTAGAGCGCATGGTGGAGCATGTCATCGCAGGTGGCGTAGACTACATCGTAGCACTCGGCTCTACTGCCGAGACTGCGACACTATCGCTCAAGGAGCGACAGCAGGTCTACGACTTTATCGTCGAGCGCACGGCGGGTCGTGTGCCTATTGTGGTAGGTATGAGTAGCAACAACACACATGAGTTGGTGGAGCAGTTACGCACCTTCGACATGCACGATGCAGTGGCTATCCTCAGTGTTGTACCCTACTACAACAAACCATCACAGGAGGGTATCTACCGCCACTATATGGCTGTAGCCGAGGCGTCACCCGTGCCCGTAATCCTCTACAATGTACCAGGTCGTACAGGTGTCAACATGACAGCAGCAACTACCCTGCGCCTTGCTCACGCAACCAACAAAATTATAGCAGTCAAGGAGGCTTCAGGAAGCATCGAACAGATGCAGGAGATTCTCGATGGTAAGCCCGAGAACTTCCTCGTTATCTCAGGTGATGATGGAATAACCGTAGAGCTTATTAAGCGCGGTGGCATGGGCGTTATTTCAGTGGCAGCCAACACCTTTCCAGAGCGTTTCTGCAAATGTGTACACGACGCTATGGAGGGTAACTTCGCCGAGGCTGAGCGCGCTATGGAGCAGTTTACAGAGCCTATCGCACTCCTCTTTAGAGAGGGCAATCCTACAGGTGCCAAGACCATGACAGCCTCAATGGGCATCACACGTTCAGAGGTGCGTCTACCATTGGTAGAGGGTAGCGATGAGCTTGCCCAAGCAATAAAAAACGCCATTACAAAGTACGATTTGAAGTAGTGAGTGCGTTGGTTGATAAACCAATAACACACCTTTACAACATGAAATACATAACTTTAACGCTACTACTATTCATTGCACTCTCCACCCCCTGTTCACTACATGCCCAGGAGTCAAACACACTCTTGGCAAGCGACCAGGAGCAGACATTGCTTGTACCCGATGAGGATGACATCATCCACCAAACATTGTCGGGAACATCGCCATACTACTACACCAACTTGATGCTCAAATATAATAATGGCACAGAGGCACTTACGGAGTTAGAATACCACTACCTCTACTATGGCTTTATGTACCAAGAGGGCTACCGCCCCTTTGCCGAGAACGAGCCCCTTGACAGAATGCTCGCGGTGATGTCGGGTATAGATCCCGACCAACCCACCGTATGGCAATTAGAGACCATTATCGAGAATGGTTTGGAAGCACTGAAGATTGACCCCTTCAACCCCAAGGTCCTCAACATCATGGCGTACGCCTATGGAGCACTTGGAGATACCACGCGCGAAGAGTTGTACTACAACCACCTCAATGGCGTACTCTCGACCATCGAGAACTCGGGAACTGGCCTAAAGGAGGGAGAACGCTGGCATGTGCTTATGTTCTCACACGCCTACGACCTCTTAGCCTCAAAGGGATACGTCTACAACGAGAGTCGCATAATCAGTCGAGAGGCGATGTTTATACCCATAGCACAGCGACCAAAGGAGCGCATCAAGGGTTTCTACTTCGACTATAGTCGCATCTACCGCAACAAGCCCGATGATGTGACATTCAAGCGCGACCGCACTTGGCAGTTTAACAACCTAAAGCCACAAGAGTACAAATAGTTGGTTATTCAAGATAATTCACTACCTTTGCCCCACTTTTAGGAGTAAACATTCAAAAAAAAAGATGAGACGATTTATAACACACGCACTGACACTTTTATCATTAATCATACTGCTCAGTTCATGCGAACGAGATACCAAGGTAATATACGCTATTGATGTCGACAACAAAACAGTGTGCACCAATGCGGAGCAAGATATTACAATCAAATTCCGTCTAAATGAGGAGGTTTTAGAGGTGGATGAAATGCCCGTTGTAACCCTATCTAATGAAGAGTGGGCGACAATAACTCAGACCACACGAGAGGGCGTTACGCTACACATATCAGAGAATACAAATAGCAACCGTAGTGTGATTCTCACAGTCAAAGCAAGCAATCACCAAAGAGCTAACATCACACTATTGCAGTATGGCGCAGCCCCTGAAGAGGTTAACCACACACTCATGTACCTATTCCTCGGAACAAGTCTCAAACGCTACTTTAATGACAACATTAAAGATGCATCAACAGCCATCGAGAGAGGTATTCTTTGCGATAACAACCGCGTAATATTCTTCCGTCAAGAGAGTGAAACAAAGGGCTATATAGGTGAGTTATGCTACAATACCGAAGGTGGTGAGTGCGTAGAGTATCGCCACGAGGATATTGCCATCGAAAGTGATCAAATCACACCCGAGGTCGTTGGTGGATATATTGCTGCAATGGCAAAGTATGCACCCGCTAAACGCTATGGCATGGTATGCGCTGGCCATGGACAGGCATGGCTCCCCCGCGAGGTGGTAAATGACGACAAAGATATCTCAAAATTTGGTATTGGAGGTTACCACCCCTGGGTTCAGGCAGCAGGCGCCGAGACAACGCGTGCCTACGGAGAAAAGATTAGAATGCTCAACATAACCGAACTCGCTTCAGCCATTGAGTACTCGGAAGTAGAACTTGATTATATTCTTTTCGACGCTTGCTTTATGTCAAACATCGAGACAATCTACGACCTACGCAACGCAGCGAATTACATCATCGCATCCCCCTGCGAGATTATGGGAGATGGTTTTCCATATGAGCGCACTCTACCATATCTATTTACAGATGAGGGCAACACAACCGACTATAATGGGGCTGCCGAAAGCTACTATCTATACTATCGTGATGAGTACATACAATCGCAGCGCTGCGGTTCCATTGCCGTCTTTAACTGTGCCGAGATTGAGCCACTTGCCGATGCCACAAGGGGCGTAGTTGCCAGCGCAAAAGAGGAATATGACATATCGCAGTTGCAGACATACGAAGGTAAAAGAGTGCACGAATTCTACGACTTTGGCGAGTGGGCAACCGTCGTAGCCACAGACAGTGAGGCACTTGCAGACTTCAACGCCCAATTAGAAAAGACCGTAATTGCGAAGTATACACTTACAACATTCTACTCGGCGTATGGCAACTTCGGCACCTACCAAATTAACACCGACATCTACTCAGGTGTGACTACATCAGCCCCAAGCGAGGCATACCCCAACGCTTGGCGCCAGACCAACTGGTACAACTATGTATGGGGTGAGTAACATTTAATGGTTACTTTTTCCGAGATTAAGATATATTTTATATCTTTGCGGACAATTTAGAGAAAAATAATAAAAAGAGATAGCTATGTTTGAAAATCTAACCGCGAAACTCGAACGCTCGTTCAAGATACTCAAGGGTGAGGGACGAATTACCGAGATTAACGTTGCCGAGACACTTAAGGAGATACGTCGCGCACTTATTGACGCCGACGTAAACTATAAGGTGGCAAAGACTTTTACTGATGAGGTTAAGCAGAAGGCTTTGGGTCAGGATGTACTCAGCTCTGTAAAGCCTGGTCAGATGATGACCAAGATTGTGCGCGATGAACTCGCAGCACTCATGGGTGGTACAGCAACCGACATCAACCTCGACGGCAACCCCGCAGTCATCCTCATCGCAGGTTTGCAGGGTTCTGGTAAGACAACATTCTCAGGAAAACTTGCATCGTTCCTTAAGGCCAAAAAGGGTCGTCACGTCTTGCTTGTTGCAGGTGACGTATATCGCCCTGCAGCGATCGACCAGCTCAAGATTCTCGGTGAGACAGTGGGCGTAGAGGTGTACACCGAGCCAGGCAACAACAACCCTGTGCAGATTGCTGAGAACGCTATCAAATACGCAAAGCAGAAGTCATATAACACAGTTATTGTGGATACAGCAGGTCGTTTGGCTGTTGACGAGGCTATGATGGTTGAGATTACTGCTATCAAGGCTGCAGTAAATCCATCAGAGACACTCTTCGTTGTGGACTCAATGACTGGTCAGGATGCTGTAAACACAGCTAAGGAGTTTAACGACCGTCTCGACTTCGACGGCGTGGTACTCACAAAGCTTGATGGCGACACACGCGGTGGTGCAGCAATCTCTATCCGCTCTGTTGTGGATAAGCCACTTAAGTTTATCTCATCAGGCGAGAAGATGGATGCCCTCCAGGTATTCCACCCCGAGCGTATGGCAGACCGTATCCTCGGCATGGGCGACGTTGTATCACTCGTAGAGCGCGCACAGGAGCAGTACGACGAGGAGGAGGCACGCAAGCTCAAGAAGAAGCTCATCAAGGATCAGTTCAACTTTAACGACTTCCGCGACCAGATTAATCAGGTTAAGAAGATGGGTAACCTCAAGGACCTCGCATCAATGATTCCTGGCATGGGTAAGGCGTTGAAGGATGTAGATATTCCAGATGACGCATTCAAGCAGACGGAGGCTATCATCGACTCTATGACACCCGCAGAGCGTGAGCACCCCGAGATTATCAACCAGAGCCGTCGTGAGCGTATAGCAAAGGGTTCGGGTACCCAAGTGGCAGATGTCAACCGTCTCCTCAAGCAGTTTGAGCAGACACGCAAGATGATGAAGACTGTTGCAAGTAGCAACTTCCAGCGACAGATGCAGCAGATGCAGAGAGCAGGCAAGCGTCGCAGATAATATAGGATAGTAATTCTACGGTATAGATGTGCGAAATTGAGAATATAGAGCTATAAACGCCAATTTTCGCTCTACTATTTTGGTAGAATAAAAATATTTACTATCTTTGCACCACCAAACGCGAAAGCTTTGGTACATCGGAGAATCCGTAGCTCAGTCGGTAGAGCACAACACTTTTAATGTTGGGGTCCCGGGTTCGAGCCCCGGCGGATTCACCAAATTTTTGTTGAGCGGCAGAGTTTTTACTCTGCTGCTCTGTTTTTTATAATCCCATACGAGCAAGCTCGTCGGATTAGAAAAAAACAGAGTATGCCCTGCATACGCTCAACATCATCCTCCGCGCCTACTCACTAAAGGCGGGTTGCGGGGATAGAGTGTAATTTATTGCTCGACTTCGTCTGCGCTATGCGGTATCCCCGCTTCGGCAAAGCCGTCCGAGCCCCGGCGGATTCACCACTTCAACAAGCAACAGACTTCTGTTGCTTGTTTTGTTTTAGTAATTATATCAACTATCACGCTGATAATCAAAAGAGAAGCAAATTGTTTCTCTTTTTTAGTCCCGTCATAGTCCATTCGCAACCATCGTTCAATGCTATCCTAGTGGAGTGGGATCAAGTCGGTCATTTTTTCATCTAACTATGTCTCTAATTACTCTAAGGGAGCTTATCATATAATTGAGGTATCTTGCTCTATTACATCTCTTTACAACAATCCTAAAATTCTTATCCTCGTGCTCTAATATATTTATAACAACAAGAGGCTGACAATATCCGTTTAGGATTCTTGTCAGCCTCTTGAAGATTAGTAAATTATGTCAACAACTAATTATTTGCTGAGTTATAACCAGACACTGGATAGAGTGCAAATGGATAGTACGCTGTGTAACCGTTAAGAACAATCTTTGCATTACCACTCTCCGCTCTTACGGTGTAGGGCTGCAACATAGGTGTTGAGCCATCATCCGAGTCAGCAATGTAGAGCTTCGTAACATAGCCCGTAGCGTTATCCATCTCGTAGCCCCAGATGGTCACAGCGTGTGCGCCATTGAAGTTAGACGACATAGCTACGGCCATGCTTGACATACCGTGATCGAAAGCCGAGATAATATACTCCGAGAACTTCATCAAGGGGTCAGCAACACTGCTACCACGCCAGTTATAGTTGTTAATCTCAGTAGCATAGGTATATGGCTCGCCTGTGAGCCAAGCCCAACCATTCTCATACTTATACATATTGGCATAGATGCTGCTCCACTGCGACTTGAAGTAGCCACCTGTGCCACTACGAGGATGTGCACAAGACTCCTTACCGTTGGTCTCATAGACATCACGGCCCTCGAAGTACCAGATAACACCGCCATCGGTCCAGTTACCGCGTGCGAGGTTATCCCAGTTGTCGCGGAAGACATCCATAATCTGAAGCTCGTAGTCATACTTGCTCGATGTGCCGTTGGGGCAACCAGCGGGAAGTGTATTGCCATCATCTACATAGCGATCCTGGAACCACTGGATGATGTTCGAAGATGACGCAGCCCAGCACATCATTGCATCTGCGCCAGAACTATTAGGTGAACTCTTCTTGTTTACATCATACCAACCCGATGTGAGCGTTACACCCTCGGCGAATACGGTTGTAGTACCAGTTGCTGTAACCTCCTCGGCAGTGATGGTAATCTCGTTAGACTTCATCTCGCCCTTTGTTGCGTAGATGGTATATGTGCCATGTGTTGTGGTTGCAAACTTGTTGCCATTGAGCACGCCACCATTCACAAAGATTGTAGATGCGTTTGTTACATCTGCACCACCCTCCTCTGTCACGGTCAACTGTGCGACATCTACGCCATTAGCCTTGATTGTAGTCTTTGAAGCAGTGAGCGTGATGGGCTTCTGCTCTACGATAACCTCTGTAGCTGTCACCTCCACGGTGTTAGACTTCTCACCCTCGTACATAGCATAGAATGAGTAGTTACCAGCCGCAGTGGTTGAGAACTCTTTAGCGGCAAGTTTTGTATCATTTGCAGCGTTGTAGAGTTCGAAATCTGCTACCACCTCACCATCTGCCTTGAGTGTAAACACAGCCTTCTCCACGCCATCAGCGACGATTGTAGCGGGCGATACGCTCAATACATACTCCTTCTTAACGGGGTCGTCATTGGGGTCATCGTTAGGGTCATCGTTGGGGTCATCGTTATTGCTTGGTTCCTTGGCGACAACAGTCCATACTTCGGAAGTCTCCGAGCCACACTTTGCGTAGAACGAATACTCGCCCGCATACTTAGTCTTGAAGGTCATGCCCTCCAAAGCCTCGTGTGTGTCGGCAAAGTGAATTGTAGCATTCTCCACATACTCACGAGTGTCGAATCTCTTAACAGCAAATGTTACTACATCCTCTCCATTAGCGATAATCTCGCTCTTGTCGACTATCAGCGATAAAGTATGCTCCACAGCAGGCTCTACGGGCTCGCAGGCTGCGATGCCGATGAGTGCTAACAATGCAAATAAAATCTTTTTCATACTATAATTTAATGTATAAGCGACATATGGCAAGACCTAAAGTCCTGCCATATATCACAATTGTATTACTTTACTCGCTTAAGAACGATGTCGCTTGTTGCCACAGCCCATGGCTCTGTGCCGTAGCGGAATACCGCTGGGCGGTAGATGCCATTGCCAAACTGCTCAACTGGTTCTGAAGCACCGATGGTAATTGTGTTGCCATCAGCAGAGATAGTAACAGGGAATGTAGCGGGTGCAGTCCAGCCGTTTGTGGTATCAGCACCGAAGAAGTAGAATGTACCATCGGTTGACCAGTTGTAGAAGTAGTCAGACTTTGACGATGGAACAGTCACAACGTCACCCTCTGCAATCTCGAAGAAGATCTTTGGACCGCAGTCACGCTCTGCAAGCTGTGGGTTGTTTGCCCAGTATGAGTTTATCTCCTTGAGGTCAGCTGGAGAGTAGTATGGCATAGGCTCATGTGTACCGTCACCAAATACATTGAATGGCCAGCCCTGAACTACAAGGCGGTTATGGCTGCGATAGTAGTCTGCGCTATTAGCATCAGTACCCTGAGCGATTGTAACCTTCGCGCCCTTAATAGCCACTGATACACCGTTAAACTGTGTGAGTGAGTAAGATACCTCCCACTCGCCGAGCAACGATGTGAACAAGTCAGACTCTACGCGTGCGGGAACAGGCTTAGCGTTAGTTGTAGCAGTAACAGAGATAGCAGTCTCGGTGTTCTCGGCGTTCTTTATGCTGATGATTGCCTCATACTCTACGCCAGGATACAAATCCTCCTGCTTGAGCGTAAGACCTGTAGTGCGAATAGACTCTATCTGCTCGGCGTTGAGATCCATACCATAGATGCGAGCGATATCCGAGTCAGAGTAGTTGAACTTTGTACGCACATCATCAACATCTGCCTTAGCGTTGAAAGCGAATTTTACTGTTGTTGCATTAGCACAGTATACATTGAGGTTGAGAACATAGTGACCATTCTCCTGGTCGGGAGTAAGGTCTGCCTCGATAACGGGAGCAGCATCCGTAGGCTCGAGCGTCTTGAATGGCACGAGAGAGAGTGCCTGTGCGCCCTTATTGTCGTTAACAACGATGTGGCAAATATACTCCTTATTAGGATCAAGGCCACCCCATACATCCTCATTAGCAGCAGTAAGCTGCCATGAACCTGCAGATGGATATGTTACAAGTGTTGCAAGCATAGTCTCGCCATAGCCTGCTACGATGCTATCTGACCACGCCTTGTCCTTAACCAAGATGAAGTAGTCAACAACATTGCTATCGGGAGTAGTCTTAATCTTTACGCTTGTTGACGTGATGTCTGTAAGCTCTGTTGTGAGGCCTGCAGTAGATACAGGACGCTTGGGAGTGCGAGTAGTCGCATAGTAGATATCGCCAACTACAGTCTGACCATCTGCGATAGCTGCGATAACATAGTAGTCGCTATCCTCACGAACATGCATGTCGAATGCACCATACTTACCACCGTCTACCCACTCAACATCCAATGCACCCTTTGCTGTAGGGCCGATGCCGAGAGTAGAGATATACTCCTCGGGGGTAAGATTACTATACTCGAGGTAGGCCTTGTCGATACACTGGAAGACATAACTACCATCGATGTTGATAGAGAATGAGATGGTGTCGTATGTTGCGCTGTGGATAACAACAGGGTTAACCTTACCATCATCGGGAGTAGTAAACTTCAAGGTCTTAGGTGCACTCTGCTGGTTACTAGAACGCAATACCGCATAAAGCGTGTAGTTGGTGTTGTCGTTAAGATTCTCGACCTTAATTGTAGTCTTGTCGGTAACCTCCACCGAGTTCAAAGCATATAGTTCGTCAATCTTTGGAGCAGAATAACCCTCGGCTACCACTGCGTAACCGAGCTCACCAGCTACGGTTGTTGTAACCTCAAATGTAAAAGAGTCGAATGCCACCTCTACCTCAGTGAGTGTAATCTCTGGCTTCACGCCAGGCTGGGGAGGGGTTGGTTCATCGGGGGTTGGTGTGTCGGTATTACACCCCACAACAAAAACCGCACTAAGAAGTAGTGCCCACAAAAGGTTTAGTTTTCTCATGGTTTAAAAGTTTTAAGTTATTTAGTTATAATTTTTCACTCTCAGCTACACACAAAGTGCAGACACTTTACGATGCGAAAATAGTAAAAAAAATCATAATCTCAAATATTTCACACATAATAAAATAGCAAACGTCCCAGCTCTCCAAATACCTCCGAGGCTGGGACTCCCACAAAAAAACTATATTTCTATTTTGTCTTAGTTACACTATCCCTACGCAACGATGCTGGTGTGATATGATAGCGACGCTTGAATGCTGCTATAAAGTGTGAAGAATTTGTAAAACCACATAGACGTGCTACCTCCGAGACCGCCACATCGGTAGTAAGAAGCATTCGGTATGCAATATCCAGTTTGCGCAAAATAAACCATTTGTGCGGAGGCAAACTATATCGACGACGAAAACGACGCTTAAATGTCGACACGGATACAAAACATCGTCGCGCCAACTCATCAAGCGTCAGGTTATCAGCCACAGCCCCCATCACCACACTCTCAAGTCTACTATCCTCATGTGACATCTCGTAATTATCGATATTCTCATCCTCAAGATGCATGACAACCTGCTCAAACACACCATTACAATCCGTCTTACTCTTTATAATGTGCTTTCCTCGCTCCAAAACATAGAGACATTGCTCGGGCACATGAAAACTACCATCTCGCGTTGCCACATGACAGCTACCATGAATGATATACCCTATCGCATAATACTCTGTTGCAATAGATGTCGTTGTATTGGAACTATTCTTAACATACTCAAATAAAACAGCTGATAATGGGTGATGACTATCGCACATAAAAACGACGAAGTTAGAGGTTATTTAGATATAATTTAACTTTTGATATACAAATATATGACTATATTATTAAATATACAAATACTAAATGAAGATTGAACTTTTTACAATATAATAATTACAATAATATATATACATTTTATTGTAATATTAGTCATAATTCTCATTCTTAAACCTCTAACAATCAACTAATAGCTAAAATATGCCATAAAAATCATCTTTTTTAATTTAAAATTTAATATTGACCTCGCGAGTAACGTCATAAATTTAGTCTTTGACGCTGTAAATATATTGCGTCTTTTTTCCGCAATAAGCTTTCTATTATGAGCCTACACCCATTAGCGAATTATGTTGCATATTTCTATATTATTACTTGAGGGATGGTTTCATATTGTTATTTAAAATTTCGAGCTATATAGAATGACGTAGTGGGCGTTCAGAATAACATTATTATATACGTCATTGCGAGAGCCTTTAGGCTCGTGGCAATCTCATTCACGCTGTATGTCATCCTGAGCACAGCGAAGGATCTCCTCGCAGCCAACATAAAGACAACGTCACCAACCACGCCACTACGAGAAGCTCTGCTCTCTCCGTCATTGCGAGGAGGGTTTACCCGACGCGGCAATCGCACTACTCATGACTACAACACTATAATGCTGTCATCTTGAGCGCAGCGAAGCATCTCCTCGCCGACAACAATCATTGGTGACAACGGCGCCGCCGC
>JAZRAW010000146.1:0-6876 GCA_045634765.1 Alistipes sp. | reverse complement strand
TATCATTATGCCAAAGCAGGCTGCGTGGATTGGTGGCTTTGTAAGCATTATAGAGGAGCAGAACGAGGGTAAGAAGTTCAGCGAGGCACAGATTGCCGAGTTGGAAAAGGAGTTTATGGAGACCTTCGAGACTTTCACTGTTATCTTAAGTTTGAGCAAGAAGTAAGCGAATATCAACACAAAAAAGTTGGTGCGTGTTGGGAACGATGTAGTCCCGTCACGCACCAATTTTGTTTATACATATCGCATCAGCGGAAAATGTTTGCGTTCAGCATTTTACTCGCCCAAAAATGGACTTAACTACACTCTCCGTGTAGCCTTCTATGCAGCATTTTGTAGTTTTTGCAAAAACAAACACTGAAAATCAATCAGTTAAAAATAAAATAATGGTTGCCTTAAAAGACAGACTCTAATCTATTGATATGCTAAACTAATGCTATATTAGTTGAGATTTAGGCGCTCGGCGCTATAGAGGTAACGCTTGATACTACGCTTTGGTGTCTTAACGAACTCCTCGCGGTGGATGACGATGTTCGCAACCTTCTCGTATGATGCAACCATAGTGTTGAGTTGCTTAAGGTTCTCGTCCATAATCTCCTGCAGGTTATCCAATGCTACACCCTCGGCATTTGCCAACTCGTAGTCAGGAACAACCAAGGCTGTGAGGCGACCATTGTTCTCGATAACCAACGACTCTGCAACCATGTAAAGGTTGTTGAGACGCTCCTCAATCTCCTCGGGGTAGATGTTCTGACCTGAGCCAGAGAGAATCATTGTCTTGCAACGACCGCGAATGTAGATTGTTCTATCACTGTCCATAGTACACATGTCGCCTGTATGCAACCAACCATCCTCAGTCAATACAGCCTGTGTGGCGCTATCGTTTTTGTAGTAACCCTTCATGACATGCTCACCGCGAACAAGAAGCTCGCCAGGGGTGTTCTGAGGATCGCGTGAATCAATGCGTGCCTCCAAGAGACCATCAAGCACACGACCACATGAGCCAGCCTTGAAGTGTTGTGGTAACTCGAAGCTGATAAGTGGTGCACACTCTGTCATGCCATAGCCAACAGTAATGGGGAACTTAATCTTACGCAAGAAATCCTCAGTCTCTTGGTTGAGTGCTGCGCCACCCACGATGAATATCTCGATGCACCCACCAAACTGCTCCATAAGGCGAGACTTGATGGTAGAGTAGATTGCGGTGTTAAGCAGAGGAATACGCATCGCAATACTCATAGGACCCTGCTCCAACATTGGGAGGATACTCTTGCGGTATACCTTCTCAAGGATTAGTGGTACTGAGCAAACAGCAGTGGGGCGTGTAACCTTCATCGCCTCGACAAGAATCTTGGGCGAGGGAATACGACCGAGCAATGTGATGTGACCGCCACAAGCCAAAGGCGAGAGGAAGTCGAATGTACAACCATAGGCGTGCGCCAAAGGTAAGAATGACAATGTGCGTGCACCCTTACGGAAGTAGTGGTCGCCGGTATCGGGGTTCTTCATATTCTTTGCGAAGATGACATTACCCGTAAGGTTGTTTACTGTGAGCATAACGCCCTTTGATGAGCCTGTTGTACCCGATGTGTAGTTGAGCAAGCAGACCTCGTCGTTGGGTATATCTGCATACTTGATGTCATCTATGCTGAAACCACGAGGGTATGCCTCACGGTAGTTCTGCATGATGTTATTCATGTAGTCAGTTAGCTTATTACCCTCCTTTTCATAGATTACATGGAAGTCTGTGAGAGAGAATACCGCATTGATGGCGGGTATCTGGTCGCCCTCGATGTCATCCCAGAAGTTATCACCCAAGAAGAGTAACTTACTCTCAGAGTGGTTGATGATGTTGATTACGTCGTTGGGGTTAAAGTCCTGAAGGATAGGCACGATAACTGCGCCATAGGTAATTGTTGCGATATAGCTTATGCACCAACGTGTGTTGTTGCGACCAATAAGCGCAATCTTGTCGCCTCTCTCGATTCTGGCCTCCTTAAACATAAGGTGCAACTTTGCTACCTCCTTAGCTATTTCGTAGTAAGAGAACGACTCGCCCTTGAAGTAGTCGGTCAAAGCGGACATCTCGCGGTTGTCGCGGAAGCTCTGCTCGTAGAGCTTGATAAGATTCTGTTCCAGCATATTTATTATGTTTTGGAATTATACTCTTTTTATTTGCGACTACAAATATAGTAAAATTTTGTTACTATTGCAATATTCAACCGATTTTCTAATGCTTAGAATTAACATTTATACTATCTCGATTTGTATGTTGTTGATATGTAGTATATTACATGGTTGTGTCTATTGAATTTTACACGCAAAAACTATTCTACAAGTAAAATTGACCTATTTTATACCCATATTTCGCATGGTTGGTAGAGATTATTTTAACCGCTCTATTTGAATATTTCAAAACTTTGTGTATATTTGCATGATGATTGGCTCTTTAGTTCAAGGGATAGAACGAAGGTTTCCTAAACCTTAGATCCGAGTTCGAGTCTCGGAGGGGCTACCAAAGATATTTGAATGCTTGAGAATGTGTCACTATCCAACGGGTAGTGATACTTTTTATCATCAGAAAGCGTTATAAACAAAAACACGATACTATGGAAAACTATTCAACAACACGCGTCATTGACCAATCGGCGGTGGCGTCACTCTTTAAGAGTACTTATATGCAGATGGCGGCGGCATTGACCGTAACCGCACTAACATCATTCTTCCTCTCTCAGTCGTATGCTTTTCAGGCTCTGTTCCTCTCGAGCTCAGCCATGATGTGGATAGCAATATTCGCTGAGTTGGGTGTTGTGATGTGGTTGTCAGCTCGACTCTTCTCAATGTCGATGACCTCGGCAACACTACTATTTATACTCTACTCTGTGTTAAATGGTGTCACCCTGTCGGTAATCTTCCTGTTCTACCAACCAGAGGTTATAGCCCTGACATTTGCTGTGACTGCGGGAATGTTCTTTGTGATGAGCCTTGTGGGATTTATCACGCGCATGGACCTCTCGAAGTTCGGTAGCATCTTCATGATGTTGCTTGTGGGTGTTATCATAGCATCGGTTGTCAATCTGTTCTTGGGCTCTGAGTCACTCTATTGGGTGATTACATATGTTGGTGTTATTGTCTTTGTCGGACTTACAGCATATGATACAAACAAGCTTAAGCAGATATATATCGAGCATGGCGAGGCTGGTGAGTTTGGTCAGAAGCTTGCTCTTATGGGTGCTCTTACGCTCTACCTCGATTTCATTAACCTCTTCTTGTTCTTGTTGCGCATCTTCGGCAACCGTAAGTAGTAGGGTAGTATACATTAATATATATAAGGTCGGCTCGTCATGGGTCGACCTATTTTTTGTTTCGTAACAAATCATTTTCATTGATGTTAAACTTTTGTTACATTTTGTTTCATCTATTGCATACTATTTTAATCATTGTTACATTTGTGGTCGAAAATATGAATTAACTAATTTTTATACTATATGATGAGTATTTTAACAATTCTTGGCGCTCTGGGTATGTTCCTCTACGGAATGAACCTTATGAGCGGTGGTCTGCAGAAGGCAGCAGGTAGCAAGATGCGTGGCTTCCTTACGGCGATGACCTCAAATCCCTTTAAGGGTGTAATGTCGGGCCTTGGTATAACTTCGGTTATCCAGTCCTCTTCTGCAACTACGGTGATGACCGTAGGCTTCGTTAACGCAGGCCTCTTGACACTCTCACAGGCTGTGGGCGTAATCATGGGTGCTAACATTGGTACTACGGTTACCGCATGGATGGTATCGCTCTTGGGCTTCAAGGCAGACATTTCACTCTTTGCCGTGCCCCTCATGGCTCTTGGTTTCATCCTTAGCCTATCTAAGCGCGACAAGCGTCGCCATATTAGTGAACTTATCATTGGCTTCTCGCTTCTCTTCCTCGGTTTGTCGTTGATGAAGGAGGCAGTGCCCGACTTGCGTGAGACCCCAGAGGTGCTTCAGTTCATCCAGGGTTGGACAAGCTACGGTTTCGGCTCGGTGCTCATCTTCTTGCTACTCGGCACGGTGCTGACCCTCGTGTTGCAGTCATCTTCGGCAACCATGGCTCTCACGCTTATCATGGTAAACATGGGCTGGATACCCTTCGAGATGGGTGCTGCGATGGTGCTTGGCGAGAATATTGGTACAACAATTACTGCTAATATCGCTGCTGCGGTGGGTAATGCCAACGCACGCCGCGCAGCTATGGCGCACACGTTGTTCAATGTATTTGGTGTGATATGGGCACTCATACTCTTTACGCCATTCCTCAATTTCGTGGGATTGACCATCACTTGGTTGGGTCTTCCTAACCCCATGGAGATTGTACACTCTGCACATTGCCAACTGTGTGGTGCACATATCGCAATGACTCCTGACGAGGAGATGGCATCACTCTATGGTGTGTCGATGCTCCACACGCTCTTCAACGTCTTTAACACATGTATCCTCATCTGGTTCGTGCCTGTGATTGTTAAGACGGTGACTGCGATGATTAAGGATAAGAAGGGTGCCGAGGAGGATACCGTGAAACTTAAGTTTATCGACGCTGGTCACCTCTCGACTGCCGAGCTCGCTATCGGTCAGGCCCGCAACGAGGTTATACACTTTGCCGAGATTTCGCGCCGCGGTGTTGACTTCATCCGCAAGGCTATCAATGCAAAGAGCGATAAGGAGTTTGAGGAGGCACGCCAGCGCCTTGTAAAGTACGAGGAGATTTCGGATCGCATCGAGTACGAGATTGCGCAGTTCTTGAACGCCCTTCCCGAGGATAGCATCTCGGAGGAGACACGCACAGAGACAAAGCGTATGTATAAGATTATCGGTGAGCTTGAGAGCTTGGGTGACTCTGGCGAGAGCATCAGTCGCATCCTCTCGCGCCGCAATAGCCACGGCAAGGTATTTACCGATGAGCAGAAAACAAAGATTGAGACTATGCTCGTGGCGGTAGATAAGGCCTACGGCATCATGATTGATAACCTCCGTGCAGAGCAGTTCGAGCCCCTCGGCTTGCGCATGGCTACCGATTGCGAGATTGAGATTAACGACCTCCGCAACAACATCCGCGAGGAGGAGATTCACAAGATGGAGACCGATGGTTCTAACTACCAGTCGAGCGTCTACTACCTCGACACCGTATCGGAGATTGAGCGTATGGGTGACTTTATTATCAACATCTCACAGGCACTCGATAAGTAATTTCTTGTGATAAGGGGTTATCTGCGACCTCTCAATCCAAAGAGCGAATGGGAAATACACCAAGTATGTCCCATCCGCTCTTTCTCTTTATCGAGACCATATTCGCCCCTTTCTGACAAGAAATTGGGCGCGTGCTGTTTAGTCGATAGATAAGTGGGGTAGGGATGCTCTGTTACAAGGATAACCTTTTGAACAATTAAGCCTCTTTTCTATCCCCTATCTCTAATAATTTTACCGCGCGAAAAATATGTTAACTCGCAGATTATTAAACTGATAACGCTTTCACTGAAAAAAAAGAGTGTGACGAAGTTTGCATCTATTGAAAAATTAGTATCTTTGCAGGCCCGAAATTAGGTTTTCGGGTGTTGGATTACAATAATTTATAGTATTAACTAAACTTTTAACAAAGTGGATTCAAGAAGTTACAAGACTATCTCGATCAAGGCAGAGGACGCTCAGAAGGAGTGGTTCGTGATTGACGCTACGAACGAGATTTTGGGACGCCTTGCTTCGCAGGTTGCTAAGATCCTCCGTGGCAAGAACAAGCCTAGCTACACTCCCCACACTAACTGCGGTGACTATGTTATCGTAATTAACGCGGATAAGGTGAAGCTCACAGGCGCAAAGATGACCGATAAGGTCTACACACGCTACACTGGTTTCCCCGGTGGTCAGCGTTTCGCTACACCTGCTGATTTCCTTACTACAGACAAGAAGCCTGAGTTCGTAATCGAGCACGCTGTACGCGGTATGTTGCCTAAGACTCGTTTGGGCGAGGCAATCATGAAGAATTTGAAGGTTTATGCTGGCGCAGAGCATCCTCACGCTGCACAGAACCCCAAGGAGATTAAGTTAAACGAGATTAAGTAAGAATTATGGAAGTTGTAAACACCGTAGGTCGCCGTAAGGCAGCTGTTGCTCGCGTATTCGTGAAGCCCGGCACAGGTAAGATTACAATCAACCACAAGGAGCTCGAGGTATACTTCCCCTTGCACATTCTCCAGTATGAGGTAAAGCAGCCTTTGATGGTTACTAACACTTTGGAGAACTACGACGTTATGATCAACCTCGTAGGTGGTGGTATCAAGGGTCAGGCTGGGGCGGCTCGTATGGGTATCGCTCGTGCACTCTGCCAGATCGATGCAGAGATGCGTCCTGTATTGAAGAAGAACGGCTTCCTCATGCGTGATTCACGTGAGGTTGAGCGTAAGAAGCCCGGTCAGCCCGGCGCACGTCGTAAGTTCCAGTTCAGTAAGCGTTAATCCTTACCGATCTACTTTCGACATAAGCACAATCAGGGTTCAAAAACCTCGTGGACCACTTCTCTTCGGCCACACGCTTGTGGCGTAATGGTTGGCTTGGAGCCACATTATAGGGGTGCTGCCACGCTGGTTGCCCGATTGCGATTAAACCCTCAAGAACGACTCCGCATAGGGGTGTTACTCGTGGGTTGATTAAAGAGTTAAAACAAAAAAAAGTTAAAGAAAATGTCAACACGTACAGATTTTAATACATTGTTGGAGGCCGGCGTACACTTTGGTCACTTGAAGCGCAAGTGGAACCCCAAAATGGCTCCTTACATCTTCATGGAGAAGAACGGCATCCACATCATCGACCTCCACAAGACAGCTATCAAGCTTGATGAGGCTGCAGC
>JAZRAW010000145.1:0-3911 GCA_045634765.1 Alistipes sp. | reverse complement strand
GTTATGCTTGCACTATATAAAACGCTTTGGCACAGCGTGTTGCATTATTCTGAGAGAATCTACAACCCTATGCAACAAGGCTTCTTTACGAATATTACACAAATAGTCGCACATACGAACAATAGTAGACACAAAATAAATACCCCCACCGAAAGCTATGTTCGATGGGGGCAACCACTAAAATACGAAAAACTTATTGCAAAGTTATTATTCAAGAGTTAGACATGCCGCCTTAGGGCCCTTGGCGGTGCGTTTTCCAGCTGTTGTGGCGTCAGCAAAAAACTCCTCTGCAGGTGAGCAACCTTCAACAGTAAACTTAGTCTCCTTGGATGACCAAACCTCGGTGAAGTTACCATCAGCATCCTCAGCCACGCCAAAGAAGGTGTAGGCCTCGTCGAACTCGAAGGCGTAGTACGAAGTGGTATCATCCACAGCGCCCTCAGCAACCAAGCCCTCGATGATTGTCTCATACTCGTAGTAGGGGAAGTCGAGAGCGTTCATAGCATTGAAGTAGAAGGCCACGGCCGCCTCGTCGACATTCGCCGTGCTGGGCACGATTACTGCGCCCTCGAAACCCTCGTACCTTGAATCGATTGCTGCGAGCTCCGTGCCGTTGTAATATTTGTCGATAGTGAGCGAGAAGTCGAGGTCGGCATATACAACCTCTGCGGTAATGAACTTGTAGCGGTAGAGCTCTGTGGTTGGGGCACCTGCTTGCGCACCAAATACCAGCAGCTCATACTCCGTTGAGGGCACAAGACCTGTGGCGGTGTCGCTCATAGTGCCGTTGACATACTGTACGGAGAAGTTGGTGAGGATAAGCTCCATAATCTCTGCATCGCTATTATTCTCGAAGCGGTCGCCAGCAACCAAAGCTGCCACATAGGAGTCGTCGTTTGATGGCTCCACCTTTACAGTCGCCTTGCGGGGGTATAGCTCTGCAACAGAGAGTACGAACGTGTTCTCCGAAGCCTTGACATTGCCCGTAGTGAATGTGTAGAACTCAGGGGTTGTATTCATCAGTGCCTCATCATCCATGCCGAAGGCCCAAAGTATAAACTCGGTGTTAGCATCGAGTTCCACCTCGAGATGTTGCTCGCCCTTGAATGCAAGCTCATTGAAGATGAAGTGTAGGCCCTGCTCAGGGGTGTCGAAGAATGATGAATAGTAGGCCTTGTTGTTCTCCCAGTCGGCCTCGCAGAGACCTCGCATCTCCTCGTCCGAGAGTCCCTCCACGTCCTTAGCCCAGAATACACCATAGTAGTAATAGCCGTCGTAGCCCTGAGGTTTGATGTCGAAAGTAACGTTAGGGCCATCTACCTTAACGTTGAAGTCGAAGTGTAAGATGTAGTCACTAACTGAGGTGGTGGTAATCTTAAGGCGCACAATCTCGGTCAGGGGAGTAAGCGTCTCGTTGTCAAAACCATAGGCGTATGCTACATATGTCGTGTTAGGTGTAACGCCCGTAAACTGATGGCTTATCTGATCGCCCTCGTACATGAATGCAGATGCACCTGACGAAGCGTCGCCACCGAAGGCTGAGCCAAAGCTCTCGAAAATCTCTAAGTCGCTTGCCCACAAAGCCTCGTCGCTGTACATGAGCTCGCCATTATTCTCCTCGAAGTACTTACCAGTACCAAGGATAAAGACATAAGGCATATCCTTGTCCTGAGGTATCACATTCATTGTGATAGTTGTTGCTGCAGCGTTCACAAGCTCCAACTTAATAGAGTGCTCCTTGCCCACCGTCTGCTTAACAGTGATTGTAGGGTTAGGATATACGCCTGGGTAGATAAGCTCTAAGCGGCAGTTGCGAGCCTTAGTATCGTAACTTGCGGCAACGTCGAAGGTTAAGATACCCTCAGTCGTAGTGTCGATGTTGTACACCCAATCCTTCTCTGCGCTTACCCTGAGTTCTGCGCCTACAGAAGCATTAGTGAGTGTGTAGGCAACTTCAAAGTGTCCACCCTCAGCCGTTACCTCCACGATGGTTGTCTCGAGCTCCAAGGTGGCATCTTCTTGTGGAGGCTCAGAACTTGTCTCCTCGCCCTTACACCCCGTGAGGAGTGTAAGAGTTAGAGCTGAACATATTATTAACCAAATATTTTTCATGAAAATGTGTCGTGTTTAATTTTACCGAATAGCCTCAAGTATGCTATGCTGCGGGGCTGCCTGCAATAGCACCCGAGTAAGTGCCGTTGAACTCTCGGCCGTCAACGAGCTTAACCTCGAACGATACGTTGTAGGTCTGCGAAGCCTCCAGATACTCAATATTAAGAGTTACACTCTCAAAGGCCTTCTTGCTGCCGTTGAACATGCTGTAGTTGTTGTCGATGTAAATAGTATCCACGTATGACTCACCGAGTACGTAGGTGTTAGATGGGATGTAGTTAATGCTCGAGTCGCCAGTGCGCATATCGAACACCATGGTGTACTGCTCTGCAGAGTCCTTCACCGTGAGCTCCCAGTTGTCCGAGTACCACTTTCTTGCAGAGAATGTGCTCCATGTGATGTCAGTGGGAGTATCCTCCGCATCTACTATCTCCATGCCATCGACCTTGCCCACATAAGACATGAGGAATGTGCGGCCATCCTGAACCTTGCCCGATACAACCATTGTATAGCTCTTGTCTGAGAGGTTTGTCTCAACGGTCAGGCGTGCCTCAGTGAAGTTGTACTGACCCTGACCAGCTACTGTGAGTGTTGTGGCATCTGCGCCGAGATAACCCTCACCAGTACCTACGCCAAGCTGATATACGCCTGCTGCAAGGAACTGCGATGGCTTGCAATATACATCGAGCTTAAGCATGTAGTTTGCAACGTCGTCCTCATTGTTCTGTGCAAGGGTGATATACCAGTTAGCTCCCGACTCGTAAGAGCTTGCATATGCGCGGTTCATCGTAACGTCGATAACCTCCTCAGACTGCTCGAGTGAGCAACCCTCAACGGCGCCCTTATACTCAGACTCGATGATGTAGCCATTCTCGAGTGTGCCATAGAACGATATGAGGTACTCCTTAGTGTCCCAGTCGATGTCTACGGTAAGCGTACCTGTAGCGAACTTAAACTCGCCGCCGTTCTCGCCTGCAACGACAAATGTAGATGTAGTGTTGTCGAACTGACCAGCCTCAGCAGCCAAAGCCTTTGCGCTGAACTCCTCGGCAGATGTGCTGATGGTGTAGGTGTTGTTAACGATATATGGAGCCTGGAATGCATTTGTGAGGTTGAGATGTGCAGCATTGCCGGCATCGTCAGCAAGTGTCAACGCCCATGTAAGGCCATTGTCAGACGTTGTAGCCTTGGCAGAAGTGTAGTCAGTGGTCACGAAAACCTTGTCAACAACGGGCATGTTGTCCACGTCTCCCGTGTAGTTGGCTGTCAAGGTGCGACCATCCTTCAACTGAAGGTCGATATCGAAGGTATAGGCCTTGGTGTCGGGGTCGATAGATACAACCACAGCACCGCCCTTAAGCAACACTCCATTGTCGTAGCCGTAGGTCGAGTAACGCATGCTGTTGAGGCAAGGCCACTCAGTTGACTCCTTAACTTCGTAAGTACCTGCGGGGAGATAATCCTTCTCGGGGTCGCCGTAGAAGTCGAGACACAGGGTATTCTCGTTGTAAGCGAAGTTATCAGCCTCGTTAGCATCCTCGTATGAGAACATGAGGTAGTAGTTTGAGCTATACTTTGAACCCTTGACGCGGGTGTAGTTGTGCTCAATGACGTTTGATGGGTCATCCTTGGTTGTGAAGGCCAACTCTACCATTGTAGTCTTGCCAGCACCCTCTGCAGCTACCAGCAAAACGTAATCCTTGACGGGATCGAGGTCGGTAACCTCGACAGCCTCCTTAGATGCAGGATCTACCTCATCACCCTTGCGAAGCACCTCCGAAGCCTCGGGAACCTCCTTA
>JAZRAW010000144.1:0-3603 GCA_045634765.1 Alistipes sp. | reverse complement strand
CCGACGAGATGCACTGCCAATGCAAGAAAGAGATTGTAACTTACAGAACGAAAAATGACAACACGGCGCGCCGTGTTGTCATTTAGAAAACTTTAATTATTTTTGTGTCAAATCCTGTAACACTTTTTTAGGACGACACATAAGGTATGTGTTAGATGCCCATCTCGTCGATAAGCCACTCGGCACCACCAACCTTGTCAACAACGAACAACACATAGCGGATGTCGCAGATGATATTGCGGCACAAGGTCTCGTCGAACTCGATATCGCTCATTGTAGAGAGCCATGTGCGGTCGAAATTAACGCCGATAAGCTCGCCTTTACCGTTCAACACGGGTGAACCAGAGTTGCCACCTGTGGTGTGGTTTGTAGCGATGAAGCATACGGGAACGGTATACTTGCCATTCATGGTAACACCCCAACGACCATAGTCCTTAGTAGCATAGGCGTCGCGCAATGCCTGTGGTACGTTATAGTCGTAGATGTCGGGGTTGTCCTTGGCGATGATACCCTCCAATGTGGTCTGTGGTAAGTGGTACTCACCATCGGCATACTCATAGCCTGCAACCTTACCATATGCAACGCGCAATGTGAGGTTCGCATCGGGGAAGAAGGCGCGCTCCTTGTCCCACTCCATCAGTGCCCTAACGTAGGGGCGATACCAGCGCTCGATATCGGGGATATTGCTGAAGTTGCGGTATGCATACTGTGATACGTGCTGGCGCAATGGCTCGATGGCGAAGACAAACTCGGTGATGGGGTCGTTAGCGACATTATCGAAATCGAAGCTCTCAAGGCTGCCAAGTGTGGTATTGGCGTATATCCACTCTGCATATGCCTGTGCGCCACCATGCTTGCTGAGAAGCTCTACCAACTCAGGCGAGAAGAGTGTTGCGTGCTCCTCGTAGGCTGTGAGCATGGCGATGGCGATGTCGCGGTCGACAGCGACGTTGAAGTCCTTATAGAAGAGCTCAAGGGCTGCCATCTTCTCCTCGGTTGTGAGGCTGCTGTTGAGGGCGATGTATACAACCTGTGAGAGCTCTATGCCGCGCAACGACTCGTTGTAAAGCTCATAGTGGAAGTAACCCTCCCAGTTGCGCTCGTAGGCTGCAGAGAGTGAGTCGAGAAGGTATGCCTTATCGGGGTTCTCAGCGCGGAAGCGTGCCTCGTATGCCACCTTCTTACCGTATGTGCCGAGGCGTGTGATACCCTTAACCTCGCCCTGCCACTTCTTCCATGCGTTGGCGATGTTTGCCTGCTTTGCTGCATACTGGATGCGTGTCTCGGCAGATGCCGCCTGTGCTGCGCCGATGATGTCGAGGCGCTGTGTGCGGAGGTCAATCTTGATGGGGTCTGATGTCTCGGCAACATATTGCACAGCATCCGAAGTGATATACTCCTGAGTGTTGCCAGGGAAGCCGTAAATCATGGTGAAGTCACCCTCCTTGACGCCCTCGGTAGATATCTTGAAGTGGCGCGCAGGCTTATAAGGCTTGTTATTTGCGCTGTAGGCTGCGGGCTCGTTGTTCTCGTTAGCGTAGATGCGGAAGATTGAGAAGTCACCAGTGTGGCGTGGCCATATCCAATTGTCGTTGTCGGCACCAAACTTACCAATGGTGGTGGGAGGTGCGCCAACAAGACGCACGTCGTTGAACTCACGATAGATGAAGAGGTACGACATATTGCCATAGTACATAGACTCTACGGTTGCGTGGAAGCCTACGCCCTCGGCCTTAGCCTTGGCGATAATCTCCTGCTTGGTCTCGCCAGCTGCAAGGCGCTCCGTAACATCCTCCATGCGCACGAGGATGTGTACCTTGAGACCTGGGCAGGGCAACTCCTCAGAGTGGTTCATAGCCCAGAAGCCATCGGTGAGGTAGTCGTGCTCAACGGTAGAGTGTGCCTGGATGGCGTCGTAGCCGCAGTGGTGGTTGGTGAGCAAGAGGCCCTTCTCGGAGATAATCTCACCTGTACAACCGCCATCAAAGAGCACAACAGCATCCTTCATAGAGGCCTGGTTGATAGAGTAGATGTCCTCGGCAGTGAGCTCGAAGCCCTTTGACCTCATGTCGTCGATGCGTGAGGCGATGAGCGACGGAAGCCACATGCCCTTATCCGCAACTGCGGAGAAGGTCGTTGCAATAAGCAACACGAAAATTAATAGTACGCGTTTCATAGTTATATAAGTTTGAAATTTAGCTTAATAGCACGATGGTAGTCGCTCGATGAAGCACTCCAACTCGCGGTAGAGCCTCTGTACGGGCAGCCCCATAACATTGTAGAACGACCCCTCTATCGACTCGATGCCGCAGTAGCCTATCCACTCCTGTATGCCATATGCCCCCGCCTTGTCCATGGGGCGGTAGTTCTCCACATAGTAGGCTATCTGCTCCTCGGTTAGCGTTGCGAAGCGCACCTTGCTCTTAGATGAAAAGCTGCGTTCATGGTCTATGCTGCGGAGCGTCACGCCCGTAACTACGCTATGTTCGCGCCCCGAAAGGCGTGCTATCATCGCGCGGGCTTCGGCCTCATCGGCGGGTTTGCCCAATACCTCGTTGCCGAGCACCACGGTGGTGTCTGCAGTGATGAGTATGTCGCCACACTGTAAGGGTGTGGGGTAGGCGTGGCTCTTTAATTGTGATAGGTACTCTGCCACCTCCTCGGCAGCAAGCGTAGTGGGGTATACCTCGTCGCACTCGAACTTTGGCGCGAGGCGATATTCGATGCCTGTGGCCTTGAGTAGTTCGCGGCGGCGTGGTGATGCCGAGGCGAGTATTATGTTGAATGACTTAAGTTTATCGTGTAGTAGCATCGCAAAACTCTTTTATCCCACAAAGTTACGCAATTTATTTGATTTTCCCTATCTTTGTGTCAATATTCACATCGCTTTTTAAGCAAATGTCTGTAATTTAGGGTGTTATGAAACGTGATGCTATTGATTTCGAGAGTAACGAGATAGGTAAACTCTTTCGCAAGATGCTTGTTCCCACGCTGCTTGGCACGCTGTCGATGTCGGCGATGACAGCCATTGATGGCATCATCGTGGGGCATGGTGTGGGTGCTATGGGTGTTGCTGCGGTGAATATCGTGGTGCCTATATATACACTTATGTCGGGCATTGCACTTATGGTGGGTGCGGGATGCTCGGTTGTGGCAAGCATACATCTTGCCAAGCAGAAACTTAAGGTGGCGCGCCTGAATATCACACAGGCACTCGTCGCCTCGTCGCTCACTGCAGCGGTGATATGTGCTCTTATCCTCGCCTTTCCGCGCGAGACGTTCGAGATGCTGGGTGCTTCGCCCACGCTCTTGCCATACGTTATGGACTACACGCTGTGGCTGATGCCAGGATTTGTGTTCGAGATGTTCGGTCTTATAGGCTTGTTTATCATCCGCTTAGATGGCGCACCACGCTATGCGATGTGGTGTAACATCATCCCCGCGGTATTAAATGCAATTCTCGACTGGGTATTTATATTTCCTGTGGGTATGGGCGTTAAAGGTGCGGGTGTCGCCACATCAATGTGTATGGTGCTTGGTGGCGTGATGGCATTGGCATATCTCCTTATGCCACGTCATAAGTTGAGCGTTGTTGTGCCTAAG
>JAZRAW010000143.1:0-11438 GCA_045634765.1 Alistipes sp. | reverse complement strand
TTGAGGGATAAACTCCACTATTTGAGCAAACACAAACTTGCCGAAATGCATACTTTTAGGGTTTTACCCACAAAAATACAATCAACAAATTCAAATCAAAAAATCAAAGAACGCTTGTAACTTGCTTATGTTTAACGTATTTACCACTACTGTGCAAAATTTATTGCATCAGTAGTAATTAGCAATAAGTAATGAGCAATTAGCAACACTATGACATTACTAATTTCTCGCCACTAATTCATTATAAATCTCCTCGTATAGTCTGCGCAGTGTAGGTTTGTCTGCAATAATCTTGCGCAACTCCTCAAGACGCTGGGCATTATCCGACTCCTCAATCCATAACTTCAGGTAGCCGCCATAGTCGTACTTCTCGCGCATATGCTCCAAGAGGCGCTCATAACCCTCCTCCATATCGAGCTCAGGGTGGTGCGTAAGCGTGAACTGTATGGTGCGACGGATAATGGAGTGCGGCACGATAAGGCGGTCAGCCTCGGCTACGATGCGACCATATATGGTGCGGGGTGGCTGCTTCGACGAGGCGCGGTGGTCCTCAACGGCGTCGCCCATAGTGGCGATATCCTCCTCCGAAAACCATCGCCTTAACTCTCTATCTGCCAACAGAATGCGCTTCGACTCCGTATGGTGCACATCGCGTCCTACGGCAAGGCCCGTATCGTGGTAGGCAGCAATGACATAGGCCATCTCGACATCTGCGCCAAGCCTCTGGGCAAGTTCCACGCTGCGGCTTACAACGACATCAGCATGGTCGCGCCTATGTGCGGCATCGAAGCCATCATAGCGCGGCAATATCTCACGCTCGATGTATGACCTAATCTCCTCTCTAACCATAGCCTACTACCCCATTACAACCTCAACGATCTTGTCGCGCTCAAGGTACTTACGAGCAAGGTCGCGTATCTCCTCGGCGGTGATATTGGCAATCGTCTCCACACACTGCTCCGTAGCGCTGTTATCCGCGCCACACATAATGTTCTCGATTGTGACATCAGCGATGCCGAATGGGCCATCGAGGATGCGTAGCACCTCGCCAATCATGACGTTCTTAACCATCTGCAACTCCTCCTCATCCACGAGCTCCTCGCGTAGGCGCTCTATCTCGGCATATATCTCGCGTAGAGCATCCTCCCTATGTTCGCGTGCCACCTGCGTGGCGATGGCGAGGTAGCCCTCCTTCTCGAAGTTTATCATCGCAGCCGACACACCATAGGTGTAGCCGTGCTGCTCGCGTAGGTTCTGCATAAGGCGCGAGCCGAAGTAACCTCCTAATATTGCCGCCACGACCTGCATGCCAACGAAGTCGGGATGGTTGCGCGTAAAGAGCAAGCGACCGATGCGAATAGATGATTGTAGCGCCCCTTCGCGCTCAGCATGGAGAGTGTACTGCGTTTCACACTCAGGGAAGTTACACTCGGGACGCTCACCCGCGGGCAATGCCTCAACGAGGGCCTCGATAGCGGTCATAACCTTATCATCTATGCGGCCACTGCAGACCACGAAGCAGTTATCGGCGGTATATAGTCTTTGGTAGTGCGCAACGATATCGTCGCGTGTAATGTCGTCATAGCGCTCCTCCGATGCCGAGATGCCGTAGGGGTGGTTAACACCAAAGAGTGCCTGGGCGAATAACTCGCGTGAGGCTACCTCCATCTTCTTTCGCTCAATCTTTAGGCTCTGCTTGCGCTTCTGGCAATAGACGGCGAGCTCACGCTCGGGGAAGGTGGGGCGCAATATAATCTCGTTTGCCACGCCTATGGTAGGCGCAAAGAACTTCGAGAGCGAGCAGAATGAGACATAGGTATAGTCGCGGTCGATGTTTACATCGTAGTACGAGCCGTAGAAGTCGAGCTCATCGGCAATCTGCTGCGCCGACATATTCTGGCTACCCTCGCCCAACATATTGAGCGTTGATGATGCCACAAAGGGCTTCGCCTGCACCGAGGTGCCAGCACGAAAGACAAGGCTGAAACGCACAACCTCAAAGTCGTCACTCTTAAGCGTGTATATTTTGACGCCATTGACTGCGGTGTGACACTCGGCGTGTGGCATATCCACACTGCGGGGCATTATAATATCGGGTTGCTGTCTCATTTGGCACGGTAGATTAGGGTTGAAGAATTATCTGCGCTAAAGCATCGGCGCGCAAACGACATAAGCTCCTCGCGGCTGAGTGAACGATATATATCTGCCTCTGTGTTAAGAAGTTCAAGATCGCCAATCATAGAGTAAAAACCGAGATTCATAGCCTTATTCATTACGTTTATCTCGCCCATAAGCATATTGGCCTCGAACTTATTTTTTACCTTATCCATCTCGTAGTCCGAGACGTTACCATCCATCAACTCACTCAGCTCACCCCACAAGGCCTCCTCGGCCACCTCCTCGGTAGTGTCGGGCATAAGGCGACCCTTGATGATGAAGAGTCCCGCATCGAGGCTACCCAAGATGTAGGCGTTGACACTCGAGAAGAGGCCACGCTCCTTAACCAAGCGGTTTATTAGGCGCGAAGACTCGCCACCGGCCAACAAGTCCGAGGCCAAGTCGCCAAGGAAGAAGTCGCGCGAGAGACGGTCACCCATGTGAAAGGCTATGGTTATATCCGTAGCTGGAACATCGCGCTCCACGACTAAGCGGCGGGGCTCCGTCTGCTCTGGCTCCACGGGGACTGGGGGCACATCGCCACCCATATCCTCAATGTCGGCGAAGTACTCCTCGGCCATGTCGAGCATATACTCCTCGTCGAGGTCAGCAGAGATGGATAGTATGGCACGTGAGGGACGGTAGTGCAGGTTGTAGAAGGCACGCACATCCTCCAGCGTAGCACGCTCTATATGCTCGGGCGATATGCCTATTGCCGACCAGCGGTATGGGTGCACCTTGTAACATAGCTCGCGCAGCAGGAGCTGCTCATCGCCATAGGGCTGATTCAGGTAGCGCTGCTTGAACTCCTCGATTACCACCTGCTTCTCGGTCTGGTATGCCTCCTCCGAGATATTGAGGTTGCGCATACGGTCACTCTCAAGCCATAGGGCCGTTGAGAGGTTCTCCTTGGGGAGAGTGATGTAGAAGTCGGTGTAGTCGTTATTCGTGAAGGCGTTATTCTCACCCGAGGCCATAACTACGGGAATGTCAAAGTCGGGCACATTGGTCGTGCCGCGAAACATCAGATGCTCAAAGAGGTGGGCGAAGCCCGTCTTGTCGGTCATCTCGTTGCGCGCACCCACCTTGTAGAGGATGTTCACCGCCGCAAGCTTCGACGCTCGGTCGCGATTAACCAACACGGTCAACCCATTTTTGAGCACTCGTTCTTTGTATCGTATCATAGATTTGTATTGGACAATATTAGTTTGGTACAAATATACGTTTTTTTTCTAAAAAAAGCGAGTCTCCGTGCTACAACATTGAGAGAATTATGTAACTTTGTACTACTAAAACTGTTAACTATGGCAAAAAAGAGCAATAACAAAAACGCCGAGAGTAGCGGCATTAAGAGTTGGTTTAAGACCTATGTGGTCGATGCACTGGGTTATATGGCGATGGGTCTCTTCGCCTCGCTTATCATCGGACTTATCATCAAGCAGATAGCCCTAATCCCTGGTCTCGACTTCCTTGCACCTATCGCCACCATAGCACAACTCAACTTGGTTGTTGGTGGCGCTATCGGCTTGGCTATCGCCTTAGGTCTAAAGCGCGACCCACTGGTTACCATCTCGGCCGTAGCTGTGGGAGCCTTGGGCTATACGCTTGGTGGCCCCGTAGGCGATGTGGGTGTCAACCCTACTGGCGCATACCTCGCCACAGTGGCTGGCAACCCTATTGGCGCATACCTCGCCACAATCGTGGCTATTGAGATAGGCTCACTCGTGTCAAAGCGCACACCCGTGGATATCATCCTCACACCACTCATTACCATCGTTGCGGGAGGTCTCGTGGCGCAGTATATCTGCGTGCCTATTGGTGAGTGGGTGATGTCGTTGGGCGAGTTGATAAACCGCGCTACGGATCTCAACCCCTTTGCTATGGGTATTATCGTAGCCGTGTCAGTGGGCTGCATCCTCACCCTACCTATCAGCTCGGCAGCGCTCTGTATCTCTATAGGTATCAGCGGATTGGCGGCGGGAGCTGCGACGGCTGGATGCTGTGCGCAGATGGTTGGATTTGCCGTTATCAGCTTCAAGGAAAACGGCTGGGGTGGCCTTATCTCGCAGGGTCTCGGAACATCTATGCTACAGATTGGAAACATCGCCCGCAAACCCATTGTGTGGCTCGCGCCAACGCTTGCCTCGGCAATACTCGGCCCTATCTCTACTTGCATCCTACACATGAAGAACAACGCTGCGGGTGCAGGTATGGGAACCTCGGGCTTGGTAGGCCCTATCGGCTGCTGGGACACCATGTCGGCAACGACGGACCACACGCTGCTTATAGCCGAAATCGTGGGCATGTACTTCATCGCTCCAGCGCTATTAAGTCTCCTTATACACTTTGTTATGAGGCGCTTAGGTTGGGTTAAGGATGGCGACCTAAAGTTGCAGAGATAAAAAAATAGAGTGCCGTGGCACTCTATTTTTATTATTAGTATAATACTTGAATAGGCTCCTTCTGCACCGTATCGAGGGGATAGGATGCATACTTCACCCGAGCGAAGTCTATGTTATCGAGCGAAATGGAGCGAATTGTGGAGTTATACGCCGTTTTGTAGTAGACTGTGCGCGAAGTGAGGTCTATTGCCGAAGTCCACTGCGTAGCGCTGGGAAGGTTATGCTCCGAGGGGTTTTCGATGGCGATGGGCACATCAAAATTATTGAGCAAGTGAAATGCCTCAAGCACCGTATCCAATCCCGTGGCTCGCGTAGGTGCTGTATTGCGGAAGAAGGCGGCACGCACAAAGCGTGAAGGAGGGGTAAAGTCGCCAGGTAGGCCCAACATGGCAGTGCTACCGCCATTAGGCTCGAGCGTCACGCCACCGAGCTTGTAGCTCTGCGCGCTACCAGGGCGCAAATTGACATAGTTCTCGAGGTTCGTAACCTGCCACTCGAAGCCTGGGGCATTTGTAAGCACGCCCACCTCGTTCTCGTAGAAGTTGATTTTGCCATCGACAATCTCCATAACCACCTGACGACCTGTTGGGTCGCCGATGCGCCAGTGAATAACTGCCGTCTTCTCCAACGCCACAATGCGAATATGCTTCACCGCCTCCATAACCTCATCTATCGTAGCACACTGCGTGAGCATCCACTGTACCACCTGCAGGTCGGCAAGCGTGCGCGGGTTATCCATAGCCTCGTACGATTCGTAGCCGCCATAGCGCGGGAAGAAGAAGAGACCCGCCGAGAGTCCAGCCTCGTTGATGCCCTCGGCGATAAACTCTTTCTCCACCACCGCGAGGCCCACCACGCCATAGCGCGCCTTAAACTTTAAGCCATTCATACCCGTAGGCGTATAGGACTGCAGCTGCTCGCCACGCGGGATGATGACATACTCACTCTTTAGAGCTCCATATGCCCACTCAATTGTGCGCGCCTGAATATAGCTACCATCGGCAGCCGTGAGCGATATGCCCGTACAGGCGACAGAGGCGTGTATGCCACCCAACATGGCAGCAACGCCCAGCATCAGATTTTTCATCATCTTAGTCATAATTTACGTTGTTAATTTAAACCTTGCCTCTCAACAACATAAATCGCGCCGCAATCAACAATAGACAAACAGAAAGGGCGTATACAGATGATACACCCTCAAATTATTTAGATATAAACTATATAACGCAAGACTCCAACTTAGTTGTTATCGAGCCACTCCAAGAAGTCCGAAGTGCGGCTACGGCTTACGACAACTTCATCCTCAGAGGGGGGATTTAACTGAATCTTGAGGCGTGTACCGAGGTGCTTAGAGATATTCTCTATAGCGTTTATTGAGACTATATAACTGCGCGAGATGCGGAAGAAGAGCTTGGGGTCGAGCATCTCCTGCACCATATCCAACGAGTAGTCCAACAATCGGCGGGTGCCATTGCGATTTACCGCGTATGTGCTCTTATCCTCCGAGAAGCAATAGGCTATATCCTCCACGGGGATGATGATAATCTTCTCGCCTGTCTTGACGATAAAGCGCTTTTTATACTCCTTACCACGCACGCCATTAGCTCGCGATACCATATCCAATAGTGTCTCGATATTCGCCGAGGCACGGCTCTCGATGCTCTCGCGACAGCGCTCCCACGCACGCTTCATATCTTGGTCACCTATGGGCTTCAACAAATAGTCGCGCGAATTTACCTTAAAGGCATTGATTGCATAGTTGTCATATGCCGTGGTTATGATGACGTGAGCATTGATGGTAACGTGCTCAAAAATCTCGAAACAGATGCCATCAGAAAGTTCAACATCCATAAAAATTACATCTGCACCATCGGGGTTCTCTTCGAGCCATTTTATGGTCTGACGCACCGACGTAAGTGTCATCACTACACTACCATCGGGGCAGCAGCGGTCGATGAGCTTTTTAAGGTTTATCTGTGCAGGGATTTCATCCTCTACGATGAGTATTTTAATCATACTATGGGGAGTTTTACAATAAATTCATTTTCAGTCTTTTGCACCACTATATCGCGACCAGTTATATCGAGATATTGGCGGCGTATATTCTCCAATCCGAGGCGTGTCGATGGCTGTCCATGAGTGCGTATTTGGAGGTTGTTTCTAACCACCAAAAACTCCTCCTCAACAGCTATCCTTATGCTCAACGGAGACTCTACACTAACGACATTATGCTTAGTGGCATTTTCGACCAATAGTTGGAGTGCGCAGGGCACAACAAACCTATCGGCATACACCCTATTTACATCTGCTTCAAACTTCATACCCTCAGGGAAGCGTTCAAGCAAAAGGTCGATATACATATTGACAAAGTCGAGCTCCTCACTTATCTTCACAAGAGGCTTTTGGTCGTTGTTAAGCATATAGCGATATATGCCCGCAAGCTTGCGTATAAAGGCAGAGGCTCGCTCGGACTCGTGCTCCTGAACGAGATAGTCGAGGATGCCCAACGAGTTGAACAAAAAGTGTGGATTTATCTGCTGCTTCAGTCGCTCATATTGATACTCCGTGCGGTGTTTCAACTCACGCTCCTCACGTAACTCGCGCTGTGTAGTTGTAGATATGCGAATAAGTATGCAAGCTGTTGCAACTAACACATCAATAATCAGCGCAGCAGAGAGCGTACGCACAAAGTCAAGCAAATCGGAAGATATGGTTTCAAAACGTGGTATATCGTAGTATATCAGCAGTGTAGCAATAATCGGGAAGAGCATCAACGAGATAAGCAACTGCATACCATAGGAGAGTCGTCTCGAGGCCATCTGCCCCCCAGTTGGAAGATATGCTATAAGCACAACATTTCCTGCAAGGAGTGTGAGGAGCGCCCAGGTGTGCTCCATAATCTCAAATATGTGACTAAGCAGTGTGCCCTCCGTAAAGACTTCCAAGCGAAACATAGCTACATACAAGAGTCGAACGAGTAGAATTCCAACAGCAACAAGGATTACATTGCGGACATACGAGCGTAGCACGTTTGTGCTTGACCTGAAGCGTTTTACATAAAGCGTAACAGCATTCACCGCAAAACCTAATACTGTGGTAATCAAGAATGTAGATATGGCAGGAGCGATATCATCATTTCCAATAATCCTGCATAGAGGCTGCCACAACCACGAGCCAAATATAAAGCCTAAAATGGTGGACACAAGAGTTAGTAGTGTCACCATCTCGATGCGGGTGCTATTTCTTATGGTGATAATCACCACCATAGCGATTGTGAGCACCGTCAAAAAGATATCATCATGGTAGTTTAGTGCACGACTCAATAGCGCAGTTGCGAAGTGTAGCACTGCGAATATTATGACGATAGCGACATTGCCCAATGGATGATATTTTTTGAGTATTGCCATAGTTATGCAAAGTTATTAAAAATTTATGAATATCCAAAATCATTGAATAATAAACTCATCACTCTGACTATATTGCATAGCAATAGTATTCAAACACAGCGATGCAACAACAATTCAACCCCATTTGAAAAACTAACCATTCGGCATAGGAAATATGCAATTCGTCATAAATATTTACCCTTTGGGTAGAAATCATTTGGAAAATATGAAAATTTTAGTAAAATTTGTAGCATAGACATTGTGTAGTTATTAAAAATATTTAACAAACTACTAATCTTCGATGGCTATGACACGAAAACACATGACAAATTGATTAACTAAAACACTATAAAATGCAAAAACCTAATCTATCATTTTGGCAGATGTGGAATCTGAGTTTCGGATTCTTTGGTGTGCAGATTGCATACGCACTTCAGAGTGCTAACATCAGCCGCATCTTCGCAACGTTGGGCGCTGACCCCCACACGTTGAGTATCTTCTGGGTACTCCCCCCATTGATGGGTATGATCGTGCAGCCCATTGTGGGTGCTATGAGCGACAAAACTTGGTGCAAGTGGGGTCGCCGTAAGCCCTACCTCTACGTGGGCGCTATCGTGGCAATCATCGTTATGGCACTACTCCCCAACTCAGGCAGCTTCGAGATGACCGTCAAAGCTGCCCTCGCATTCGGAGCAGTCATGCTAATGTTGCTCGACACATCAATCAACATGGCTATGCAGCCCTTCAAGATGATGGTCGGCGATATGGTTAACGAGGAGCAGAAGACTAAGGCATTCTCAATTCAGAGTCTTCTTTGCAACGCAGGTTCACTCGTGGGCTATGTACTCCCCTACTGCCTCACATGGTGGGGTGTGCAGAACATTGCACCCGAGGGTCAGATTCCAGACTCTGTTACATGGTCGTTCTACATTGGTGCTGCAATCCTCATCTTATGCGTACTCTACACTGGTGCAAAGGTTAAGGAGTGGAATCCTGCGGACTATGCCAAGTACAACAACATCAAAGCCGAGGATGCTGGCGAGAAGACCAACCTCTTTAGTTTGCTCTTGCACGCTCCAAAGGTGTTCTGGCAGATTGGCCTTGTGCAGTTCTTCTGCTGGTTCGCATTCCTCTTTATGTGGACATACACAACTGGAGGTATTGCCGAGAACGTAACAGTATGGAGCACAATTGACACCAACACTCCAGAGTATCAGGCAGCAGGCGACTGGACAGGTATTCTCTTTGCAGTTCAGGCTATCGGCTCAATCCTTTGGGCTATGGTGATTCCTCGCTTCCGCAACGTTAAGTTTGCATACGCATTGAGTTTGGTGCTTGGTGGTGTAGGTTTCATCTCGACATTCTTCATCCACGATCAGTACTTACTCGCCGTGTCATTCTTGCTTATCGGTTGCGCATGGGCTGCTATGTTGGCACTCCCATTTGCATTGCTCACAAATGCACTCTCAGGCAAGTCACTCGGCTCATATATGGGTCTCTTCAATTGTACCATCTGTCTTCCTCAGATTATCGCATCTTTGGCAGGTATGGCAATCATGGGCTTTGTTGGTACAGAGGTGTTTGTTAATGACCTCGACTACCCCAACAGTCCCAAGATCGAGAGTTGCACACTCGTAGCAACAAGCGAGGATGGCACAGTAACAGAGTTGGCAATGAACTACGATGCCGAGAACAACCGCTTTGTAGCAGATAGCATAAGCACAGATGCTATCTCAGGCAACAACAAGTTCCGCCTTGTAGCTGATAACAAGCACGAGTATGCAATCAACAACTCTGCAGCACACTCAAGCATCGCACCTAACGTGGCATTTGGTCTTACTCGCAAATCTGACAAGGTTGAGATTAAGAACATCCACGTCGAGAAGGTTGACGAGAATGGCAATGCCAAGAAGATGACTGAGATGACAACAGCATACTTCTATCCTGGTTGCGACCGTCTCTTTGTGATAGAGTCTGACCAGAAATTCAACGAGAGTAAGATTATGCCTAAGGCTACAAGTGGTCAGATTGCTATGCTCCTCATCGCTGGTGGTGCACTCTTCCTCGGTGCTCTTGCCGTGTTTGGCATCAACACTCGCCGCAAGGAGTAACTTCTCCAACACTGCAGAAGTTGAATAAAAAGATATAGTTTTAGGCTTGCGAAGCGCGAGAAACCGCAGTTTACTATAATGTAAATGAGGATTTTGAGCGCGAGCGTAACGACGAAATATACTTTTTATTCGGCTTCCGAACAGTTGAAAACTAGATACACACTAACATATTTTACTAACTTTATTATTAACTAACACTAAAACACTATGAGAAAATTCTTAACTATGTGTTTGGGTCTTGCTATCCTCGCGATGGCAGTTCCCGCCCAAGTGTTTGCCCAGTCGGGTAAATACGAGGTCAAAGGTGTGGTAGTTGATACTACCGGAACGCCGGTTATCGGAGCTTCTGTTATCGAGCAGGGCACGACTAACGGTGTCACCACCGACATTAACGGTCAGTATGTGCTGAAAGTTAACGGTCCCGAGGCTATCGTTGAGATTAGCTTTATCGGTTACAAGACTGTTGCACTTGCAGCAAATTCAGACCTTCTCGCAAACGTTGTCTTGGAGGATGACTCTGAGATGATCGATGACGTCGTAGTCATCGGTTATGGCGTTGTGAAGAAGAACGACCTTACTGGTTCGATCTCTACCGTAAAGGCAGATCAGACTAACAAGGGTCTTGCTACTTCACCCACCGACCTTCTTCGTGGTAAGTCGGCTGGTGTTGTAATCACCTCTGGTAGCGGTGCTCCAGGTTCTGCAGCTACTATCCGTATCCGTGGTGGTTCTTCACTCAACGCTTCTAACGACCCATTGGTAGTTGTTGATGGTTTGCCCATCTCTAACTCTGGTATCTCTGGTACTGCCAACGCTTTGGCATCTATCAACCCATCAGATATCGAGTCGTTCACCGTTTTGAAAGATGCTTCTGCAACCGCTATCTACGGTTCACGTGCGTCAAACGGTGTCATCATCATCACAACTAAGAAGGGTTCTAAGTACGATTCAAACATTCCTCATGTCTCTGTAGACTTCACAGCATCGTTGAGCCAGAACGCTCGTTACGTTGACGTAATGACTGGTGATGAGATGCGTCAGGCTTTGGAGTGGTACTATGGTACTCAGGATACTGATGCTTACCGCTCAGCTACTAAGTACACCGACGCTAACGGCAACCCCGTAAACACCGATTGGCAGCGTGAGATCTACCAGCTCGCACAGTCATACGAGGGTAACGTATCTTTGTCAGGTAACGTAAAGATGGGTGAGAAGAACAACCTCCCATATCGTGTATCTTACGGTTACTTGAACCAGGATGGTACTTTGAAGACATCTAACATGTCTCGTCACACATTGTCTTTGAACCTTAACCCACAGCTCTTGGACAACCACCTTACTATCAGCCTTAACGGTAAGGGTATGATCATGGATTCTCGTTT
>JAZRAW010000142.1:0-4677 GCA_045634765.1 Alistipes sp. | reverse complement strand
GCGCGACAACTCGCCCACGGTCATCTGCACAAGCTCGGCGATGTTATATCCTCCCACCTTAACATATAGCGCCTCGCGCTTAAGGCGGTTGCCATGGCACTCGGGGCAGAGCGTCTTACCCATATATCGCGACTTAAGCACCCTATACTGCACCTTATGTCGCTGCGTGTCAACATAGTCAAAGAAGGCGTCGATGCCATAGAAGGCATCCGTGCCATGCCATAACATATCGCGCTGGGCATCCGTAAGAGCGTGGTAGGGCGTGTGAATTGGGAAGTTACACTTTGCGGTATTGAGCACCACATCCTGCTTCCACTTGCTCATCGTGACGCCATTCCAGCACACAACAGCACCCTCATAGACGCTCTTCGACTTGTCGGGCACAACGAGGTTTTCGTCAATGCCCATAACCTTGCCATAGCCCTCGCACACAGGACAGGCACCAACGGGGTTGTTGAACGAAAAGAGGTGCTCCGTAGGGCGCTCAAAAACAACACCCTCCTCATCGTAGCGCGATGAGTAGGTTTCCACCCTATCGGTTATGATGTGCACAACGCCCGAGCCATAGCCCATGGCGCGTGCCACAGAGTCCGTAATACGCGACACCGAGTCCTGCTCGTGGCTGATGATGATGCGGTCGACGACAATCATCAAATCGTCGAGCGACATATCGGCGCTAACCTGTGGCATAAACTCCTCAACGAGCATAACCTCGCCACGATAGCGCACACGGTTGACACCATCCTCCATAAGCGTGAGAATGCGCTCAACGATGCCCTCCGACTGCTTCAATAGCAAGGGGGCAGCCACAACAACCCTCTCACCATCACTCATCGAAAGCACTCTATCTACCACATCATCGACCTCATAGCAACGAATCTCGAGACCCGTAGTGGGTGAATAGGTGCGACCGATACGCGCGAAGAGTAGCTTCAGGTAGTCATAAATCTCGGTTGTAGTGCCCACCGTAGAGCGTGGGTTGCGCGAGATTACCTTCTGCTCGATGGCGATGGCCGGGGCGATGCCCTCAATCATATCGACATCGGGCTTCTCTACACGACCCAAGAACTGGCGCGCGTATGCAGAGAGGCTCTCGACATAGCGGCGCTGCCCCTCCGCGAAGATGGTATCGAAGGCTAATGTCGACTTTCCCGAGCCCGACAATCCTGTCACCACGACAAGGTTGTTGTGCGGAATTTCGACATCCACATTCTTGAGGTTATGCACCCTCGCACCCTTTATGACGATTTTATTATCCATGATTAATAGGCCTCAACGATTGCTCCATCAACCTTGCCGAGGCGGCCGATAAGCACCTCACTCTCCGACTCGCGCACCAACAGTCGCATCTTACAAGCGTTATCAAACTCCTGACTCACAACACGAGGTTGCAACTCCTTAACGATGCGCATAACATCGTTCATAACGAAGTACGAAAACTCCACATCGACCGTCACATCAACAGTCTTTTCTATTATCTCGCACTCCGCCAATACCTGCGCCGTAGACTCCTTGTATGCCGCGATAAGGCCCGGCACACCGAGCTTAGTGCCACCAAAATAGCGCACAACAACCACAAGGCAGTTGGTCACCTCGTTCGAGAGCAACTGACCAAGAATAGGCTTACCCGCAGTAGAGGAGGGCTCACCATCGTCGTTTGCCCTAAACTGCTCACCATGAGGACCCAAGCGCCAAGCATAGCAGTGGTGCGTAGCATCAAACCACCTCTTACGCAGTGCGTCGAGGTACTCCTTGATCTCGGCCTCCGTCTCTACGGGATAGGCATAGACCAAGAATTTGCTACTTAGCTGACGATAGGTCGTCTCAGCCGCGCGGGCTATGGTTTTATAGCTATCTGATGCCACAATCACAAAGTATTACTCAATCTTTGTAAAGATACGCTCCCAACGCACTCCACCCTCTGGAGCAACTGAGAACCAGACATATGCAGCCTTACCTACAATGTGATCCTCAGGCACAAAGCCCCAGAATCGCGAGTCAAGAGACTCATGACGGTTATCACCCATCATAAAGTAGTAGTCCATAAGGAAGGTATACTCGGTAGCCTCCTTGCCGTCTATGTATATTTTGCCATCCTGCTGCTTGACAGCACGCTGCTCATAAACCGCGATGCAGCGTCCATACTTTGCCATATTCTCGGGCGTTAGCTCGATAGTAGCACCAGCCTTAGGAATCCAAAGAGGTCCATAGTTATCGAGAGACCAACTTGCAGAATCGCCCGACTTTAGGAATGGGAAGATGACATCTGGCTGCATGGCACTACCCGCCTTAACCATATTGGAACTTGTGTAGTTAACAATATCGGCATCGGTGACAGGACCTATATCTGAACCCAATGGATTGTTCTTGTTTCTATATTTATACTGACGCGTTGGTACATTCTTCTCCCTCTTGCCGTTGGTATAGACTACACCATCAATAACCTCGAGCGTATCGCCTGCAACAGCCACACAACGCTTGATATAGTTCTCCTTCTTATCCAAGGGGCGCACAGCAACGGTGAAGTTGTTGTTTATATATGCGCGGCGCTCAGCCTCGGTAGCTCCCATAAAGATGGGCGTTGGACGACCATATTCATCCTCCACCCACAAAGTGTCTGCCGTACGCAACATCTCATAATATGTTGGAACTGGCATCTCCATAACTACGGTGTCGCCATCGGGGAAGTTGAAGACAACAACATCGCCACGCTTAACCTGGTCGGTACCCGCAAGACGGCGATATGAACGCTGCCAAGCAGTAGAGAACGAGGGCTTAGTGTCGTTCAAAGGCATGGTGTTATGCACAAATGGGAAAGAGAGTGGCGTCATGGGCACACGAGGACCATACGCGACCTTATTTACCAAGATGTAATCGCCAGTCATGAGCGTACTCTCCATTGAGCCTGTGGGGATTACAAACATCTGGAACCAATACAACTGAATGAGTGTGGCTACGATGGTAGCAAAAATTATAGCGTGCACCCAGCTATACAACCACTTATAGATGGATGTCTCATACTTAAGCTCATTCCATAGCGCATAACCAAAGACCGCTGCAACGATGGCCCACAATATAATCTCAGAGCTGTTCCATCTAAACACAAGCATGTAGATAAGAACGCCAACGACTATAGCGAAGATGAGCGCGCACCATACAGCCCAAGCGATACGCCACCACGCATGCTGCTGAGACATCTTCTTGTGAAAGCCTACAATACGCTTAGTGATGTAGTAATCGAAAATCAAAGGCAACGCAATGAACAACGACCACCATGCACCATACCAAATAGCAAACAGTGTTACAACAAGTGCAACACAACTAAAGACTACCCAACGATTGGTAATCCAGCCCTTAACAAGGCTATATATCTCCTTTATCTTATTCATAATATCCTTTTTTACAACAAATCATCCATCGTATGTACGCCACTTTTGCCATCGAGATACTCACCAGCAATAACAGCACCCATAGCCAAAGCACGACGGTTAATAATCGAGTGGTTAATCTCCAAGAAGTCATCGGCAGAGGTATATGTCACACGGTGAATACCTGGGACCATGCCCTCTCTGTGAGACACTATCTCAAGCTGATTATCCTCCTCGGCTTTACTATTTACCCACACACTCTTGCGGTCGAGATTCTCAATGATACCCTCGGCAAGCGTAATAGCCGTGCCACTGGGCGCATCCTTCTTCCAAATGTGGTGAGTCTCCTCAATACGAACGCCATACTCCTTATGCTGATTCATCAACTCGGCAAGGCGGCGATTGAGTTTGAACATAAGGTTTACGCCAATCGAAAAGTTCGAAGCATAGAAAAGTGCACCACCGCACTCAACAGCAAGACTCCTCATCGCCTCGAGGTTCTCGAGCCATCCCGTAGTACCACATACAACCCTACAACCAGCAGTCAATACCTTGCGGACATTCTCTGTTGCTGTCGCAGGAGTAGTAAACTCAAAACACACATCCACACCCTTGAGATTTTCCGCAGTCAACTCCTCGGCATTCGCCTCATCAATCACCAAAACCACACTATGACCACGCTCCGCAAGGATACGCTCAATCTCACGTCCCATCTTACCGTGGCCAATTATTGCACATTTCATACTATAGTATTTTATTTTTCACTTATTATACGTCCAACTACCACACCTTTGGTATATGGCAAAAGACGTGGTAAAGGTACGAAAAAAAACTTAAAAAATGGTTATTATTATACATTTTTCAAGTAGTCATTGTCAATATGGGATAAAGCGACAACTCAGCATAATTAAAAAGGCTAACAACAACAGATATATAACCCTTGTAATAGCAATAGATAATTTTTTTAGCAAAAAGGTTGGTTATTCATAAATTATTCCTATCTTTGCACTCCGGTTGGTCACAACTAAATTTTATGGTCTGATGGGTGAGTGGCTTAGCCAGTGGTCTGCAAAACCATTTACAGCGGTTCGAATCCGCTTCAGACCTCGCTTAAAACGCTATCTTCCCGATAGCGTTTTTTTGTTAATACACTGCGTGGCGTAGGTCGTTGACCTATTTGCAAGCAGAGCCATTTAGATTTCGTATCGCTTCCAACTTATTATGAATTAGGTGCTACCCTATCACAAACAGATGGGTAGCACCTACTATTGCACAAGGTAATCACGCTTAGCGTGCGGGGCGCATAACA
>JAZRAW010000141.1:0-5042 GCA_045634765.1 Alistipes sp. | reverse complement strand
GATAACGATAATTTGGAATAATATTATGAAACGTACGATTTTATTTTCAATCACCCTCCTTATTTCCGCCCTCATCGTCGTGGGTTGCTGCGACTGCCGCAAGCGCAGTAAGCTCGAAAAGCCCCTCGTGGGTACCACATGGCAGCTCGTGCAGCTTATGGGCAGGGAGGTTGTTGCTACGGGCGATAGCTACACCTTGTGCTTCAGCGAGAATGGCACCGCCGCAGGTGCTGGCGACTGCAACCGTTTCACCCTGACCTACACCGTGGACAAGAGCCGTGCCCTCGACATGGATAACCTCGGCTCTACACGCCGCCTCTGCGAGAACCATGTTATGGAGAATACCTACTACGATATGCTCGAGGGCGTTACCCACTACGAGATGGATGGCGACAATATGATTCTTCTGAAGAATGGCACTCTTGTTGGCATAATGAAGGCTGTGGAGAGTAAATAAATTATTTACTCCCTATAATAACAAAAATAGTAGAGGGGTTGTCCGGTGGGCAACCCCTCTGTCGTTAGTGTTATGTTAGAAATTCAGGCCAAAGCCTATCGAGAGTGCGTGAGTCTTGATGTTCGCAGGCGCTGTAAGCTCTATGTCTACCTCGGGCGAGTTGATGTCTATGTCGACAGTCGTAGGGTAGAGGTTGAGGCCGTAGCGCATGAAGAATGTGAAACGACCAATGTCGCAACCCAAAGTTGGCGCGAGGTAGAAGCCGGGCATTGCCCATTCGTTCATGCTGAATCCCGTGCGGAGCGAGATATATGGCGAGCGGCCGCTCTTGAATGGCGAGTACTTGGTCTCCAAGAATACGGGGACATAGAAGGTGCTCACCACGCTGTTGACATCGACATAGAGTCCGACACCCATACCTATAGCGACGCCATGGCCGAGGCGCGCACCATGCACGGTGCTGATGCCAATATCGCTGCCGCCACCGAACGTCACGCCACCAGCAGCCTCGATATTACCCCAATAGCCACTTTTGTGGTAGTTGTACTTTGTTGTCTGGGCACTCGCACCCACAGTAATAAATGTAAGTGCGACAAGAATTAGAAGAAGTTTTTTCATTGATGTAATCTGTTATGTTGTTTTATGTGTGACACCGCCATTCTCGCTTTCTGACATCGAAAGCCAAAATTCTTTTCTTGGCTACAAATTTACCCCCCCCCTCAAATTTTCCAAATTTTGGGGTAACAATTTGAGGGTTAGGGGGTAATATTTCTGCATATCACATAAATATGCGAGGTGATGACTTCGGTTTCGTTATGTTATTGTGGACGAATGCGGAGTGTCATCTCGCGGTGATGCTCTGCGTTGGCCTCGTTGCCGAAGCCTACATATAAGTATGCGCAGACCTCAGATGTAATCTCCTCGGCGTTGATATACATATCGTAGTATAGGGAGCCATCTTCGGCCACCTCCCATTTCATATATGTGGGAATTGCTACATATCGCTCAATGTTCGGAGTGGATTTTTGAGCATCATACATAAGATGTACATAGCCATATCTATCGTCGCTTGGCTCCTCGGTGTAGTACATCTCTATGCGCACTGTCTCGGTGTCGGGAGTTAGCTCGACAATCTGTTCGCTCTGCTTGAAGGCGAGTTGGCCATCATCAACGATAAAATCATCTGGATTCTTCTCTTCGCACGCCACAAAGGCCATCGCCGCCATAAGGCCCCAAATAAGTTTTTTCATAGGTTTTTAAGTTGTATATGATTATTGGATATGTTCTGCGAGGACTCTCTCTATGTTGTCACCGCGTAGGTTTCTCGCTACGAGTTTGCCCTCTGGCGAGTATAGGAAGTTAGCCGGGATACCATCGACATTAAACTCCTCGCCAGCCCTCCACGAGCCATCCTCACCCGTGCCCCAGACATTTATCCATGTCATATTATTCTCCGCTATAAACTCTCTCCAGCGAGCCTCTGTGCCTGGGTAGTCGAACGACACGCCATAAATCTCCAATCCCTTAGGTGCATACTTGGCGTATGCCTCCACAAGGTAGGGTATCTCGCCACGACATGGACCACACCATGTAGCCCAAAAGTCGATGAGCACCCACTTGCCACTCTTGCATAGGTCCGACACGCGGATTATCTCGCCCTCGGCATTGGGTAGCGCAAGGTCGATAAGTTCCGCACCCACGATTGTTGTCTTTAGGCTCTTGTATGACTTAAGTACGGCAAAGCGCATGTCAATCTTATTGAAGATGTCGGAAGCCACAGCATCATCGCCACCAAGGTTGATGTATGAAGTGAGTGCGTTGAGTGACAATACACTATCTATGTTGGCATACATGAAGTCAACCATGTGTTGTAGAACAGCCTGATACTTAGCCTCGGCCTCCTCCTGAGTTGTAGAACAATAGACATCCTCAATCATGGCGGTAATCTCGTTGCAGTATGCGTCCCACTTATCATTCAATGCCGAGCCAATAGGCATAAGCGTCTCCTCCTTATATACAAAACTTACATCGCTGCCATCAGCAAGGCACCATGAGTGGACATCATCGTTGACAACGACATGGATGCCATCTCCCTCATATGTGTCGACTATTGTGAAAAACTTGCCGTTCTCGTCAACGCTAACTTCGGCACTGCCATCCTGCCACTCGATGGTTATGGAAGAGGGGATTTCAGCGAGAGCCGACAGGTCACCACTAATCTTGTTTGATATCGTGGTCGCCCCAGCCTCTTGTGCCGTCTCATTTTCAGCGCTCCTCTTTTCTCCGTTGGCGCATGCTACAAACATAATCACGCAACATAAAAGTGCAAATAACCTCTTCATAAGTAAAATGTAATATCTATTCAATCTTTACGAACATGTCATCAAAATTGAGCGTTACCCTCTCCACACTCTTTAATAACCCCATTCCGAGGCTGCCATGATGGGGTGAAGTTACGATGTCGCCATTGGGGATGGTTGCCGGAGTGGCATGCAGCGTAACTGCTCTATCCCCAATTCTCATGGTGTATTCGGGTACTCTGACTATCTGTTGCACTACGATGCCGCCATGTCCCCATGTGTTTTGTGTCTCAGTGGAGAGGGTGCTTAGTAATTCTCGATTTTTAGCAAACCACAGGTCTGAATAATCTGCGCCGCTATTGCCCGTATCGAGGATAAATGTCATCCTATCGCCCCCTTCATCAATAACCTCTATAACAGGAATATTCTGCTCAAGGAGAATGTTTTTACCATATTCGGGTGGAGCGCTCTTCTCTGCGGGAATTCGCAATGTCTGATTTACCATATCAATCTGAACCTCGCCAAGTCGCTTGATAAAGTCCATGCCGAGCACAGCATCTACCTTGAGCGGGTCATCCTCTGCGGAGTTCTCATTTACAAAGACTAAGACATTCCTCAATGTAATTGGGCCTATATCCATCCTCTCTATGAGTGCTCGTTCAAGATAACCACCACCCGTCGCGCCACCAACAAATATGGGCTCGCCAACGCTTTGTGCCCCTATCTCCGTCGCTATCTCCGAGGTTATCAGCGATGATGATGCTCCAGTGTCGAAGATAAAGTCGTATGTCTTGCCATTTATGCTCACGGGGAGCTTGATGTGCAGGCCCGAACTATCTGAAAAGGCTATCGTAACATCAGTGTCGGGCTTGTCAATCGTAGGTGCGGGTAGCTCGCGCACAGAGTCGTAGCACACCAACAACTCCTCAACACCCGTCTCCTCCAAGGAGCCAGTGGCAGCCATGATAATATCTGCCATGCTCTTTACCATGTCGGCGGCGGCTCCGTAGTTGCCGTTAAAGTATTCTGCGGCGGCTCCGAGATTTATTAAGTTGCATACGCTCTCATAGCCCAACCTATCCTGATGCTCGGCAATGAGCTGTGGTAGCTTGTTGTTTAGCTCATCCCAATGGTTGAAGTTGTATGCAAGGAGCACCTCGGCCATCTGTTTCAACATCGGCGTCTGCACATCATCTTCAACATTCGGATAAACCCTCTCAAGTTCAAACCAGTCACCACTATTTATGAGCCTTCCCACCAACATATCTGCCTGTTGGGCTAATGCAGATGTGAGTGTAAAGGTTAGTGCGAGAAGCGTGGCATAGAGGCGTTTCATATCTATTTAAGTCTATTTATTTGTATAAACGATTTACTATCTTGAAATGTTACATAGTGAGACCATTTATTTTATCACGAAGTCAAATTTTTACGGTCCAAATTTACCCCCCCCCTTGAATTTTCCAAATTTTAGGGTAACAATTTGAGGGTTAGGGGTTAAGATTTCTGCATATCACATAATTATGCGAGGTGCTGATAGACATCGTATCTGCTTCTTCGTATTTGCGGGTACTCAAAAAGATACCCGCGAGATTGCGTGGTGGCGACTACTTTCAGCGTCTATGGGTACTCAAAAAGATACCCGTGATGTTGTTGGAGAGGGTGCTATGTTTGCGGGTACTCAAAAAGATACCCGTGATGTTGGTGGAGAGGGTGCTGTGTTTGCGGGTACTCAAAAAGATACCTAAGCACTGTTGCACGATGTCATCCTGAGCGTAGCGAAGGATCTCCTCGAAGCCGACAAGCGACAATGTTGATAGAGTGTTGTCACTGAGGAGATTCTTCACTTCGTTCAGAATGACAGTGTATAGTGCCAACATTGTCAGCGCCATTACTAATTGCTAATTACTCATTACTAATTAGTTAAGGGGATTCCCACGTCGCTTCGCTCCTCGGAATGACGTTGTTAGTGTGTGCGTCATTGCGAGGCTTGGAACAAGCCGTGGCAATCTCCTCGCAGTACTCTGTCATCCTGAGCGCAGCGAAGGATCTCGCGGATAGTACTAACATTCATTGGTTCGGAGACCTTGAGATTCTTCACTTCGTTCAGAATGACAGCACAGGGTGCCATTACTAATTGCTAATTTCTCATTAGTACTGGTTCGATAAATTTTATTAAAATAATTTTAGTTCTTTGACATTTTGGTTTTCGATTGTTGATTGGGATTCTGTAAGCAGTTCCCGAATTGGAATCTTTGCGAAAGCTGATACACCCAAGATGCGAGCAA